>JAAHHL010001011.1 GCA_010672185.1 Caldora sp. SIO3E6
ACTCCAGCACCAGAGTTGGATTTAGTCACTCAGCTGCGGACTTTAGCCAGTGACTTACCCCAAGGACGAGTTGCCCTCGAACCGATCTTTAACGAAATTGGACGGATTAATCAATACGACCCTGTCCAAGACTATACTAAACAGGCTGAACTAGCTCTAGAATTCCGCCTCCAGGCAGAACAAAATCGAGATTGGGCTTATGGTCTTGCTCTTGCTAGGGCATTGCAGGAAGATGTAGATGGTGCGATCGCGGCTTTGCAACAAGTAGTACTACTGGACTCCCAAAACCCCTATGCTCATGCTTATCTTGCCTTTGTCTCTCTCTTTGACTGGCGCCTTCAAGAGGCTCAAGATGCCATTCGAGCGGCCCTTTACTTAAATCCCAATATCCCAGAAATACAGGCGCTCTCTGGGATAATTACTCTACTACGAGGCAATATTTTCAAAGCCTGGTTGATACTGCGTCGATTGGAGCTATCGGAGATTTTCACATGAGTTTAGATGGATTGAGAAAAAGGCTGACGCGGGGACGCGGGGACGCGGGGACGCGGAGAATTTTTATCGTAAGCGATTAGACGGACATGATATGATTAGCTATCTCAAGGGAAAAGTAGCAAACATTAATAAAAACTCCGGCAATCGGGTGACTTTGATTCTAGAAGTTAACCAAATTGGTTATGAACTGCAAGTACCTCGGCGTTTGTTACAGGAGTTACCCACAGCTTCAGAAGAAATGGTGCAGATTTTTTCCCATCTGCAAATTCGGGAAGATCAACAGGTATTGTATGGCTTTGCTTCTGCCGCAGAGCGAGATTTGTTTCGTCAGTTAATTAGTGTCAGTGGTATTGGTACTCAATTAGCGATCGCACTTATTGATACTCTGGGATTACCCACTTTAGTGCAAGCGATCGTTACAGGTAATACCCGCACTTTATCCAAAACTCCTGGTGTTGGTAGTAAAACTGCGGAACGCATTGCCCTAGAATTAAAAACCAAGCTAGCTGAATGGCGTCAGTTAGCTGAGGTAGAAACATCACCTGCCTCAACTATGCCAGCCAATGCCCTGCAAGAAGATGTGGAGATCACTTTACTGGCTCTAGGATATGAAAACAGCGAAATTATACAGGCACTAAATGCTATTAGTCAAGACCCTATAGTAGCAAAAAGTACTAATGTTGAAGATTGGATTAGAAGTGCGATCGCTTGGTTGAGTCAATAGGCTGACGGGGTGACAAGGGGTGGGAAAACAAGTACACAGATGCACCAGACGCGGAGACGCGGAGACGCGGAGACGCGGAGAATTAAAACCGCAGCGATACATATAGCAACCGCCAAGGCGATTAGGACAAGGGGCTTAAGCCCCTTGTTTGAGAATGTCTTAACCGCCCTGGCGACTGCTATACCTTCTTTAAACAAAAAACAAAAAACAAAAAACAAACAACCTTTGCAATAAATCGCTTATATTCTAGTAGCGCCAAAAACAAGATGTAAAACTATGGTCAGAGAGCTTGAGCGAGAACGCCTCAAAAGTAACAGCACAACAGGACAATCAGAGATAGTCGATTTTCCGGCAACAGCACCGGCTGCCAATCCGGTATTTTTCAGAACCTACAGCCGTCGGACAATCAACGGTCGTGAAACCTGGGAGCAAGTATGCGATCGCACGATCCGAGGCTTGAGTAGCTTAGGCAAGCTAACCCAAGAAGAAACTAACCTCTTAGAGCGAATGATACGCCAACTGAAGAGCCTCCCTTCTGGGCGCTGGCTGTGGGTAGGTGGCACCGAGTGGCTCAACAATCCCGAGAATTTCTCCGGTGCTTACAATTGCACTAGCACCAATGTGTTAGATTGGTGCTCCTTTGGTTTAATGATGGAATTGGCAATGATGGGTTGTGGTACTGGTGCTGTACTCGAACCAAAATACATCAATCAGCTGCCCAGCATTCGCAATCACCTCAATGTCAATTTACAAGGTGAGATTGGCTCTATAACTTCTCAACAACGTCTTGAGGAAACGGAAGTTCACATAAAAGAAGGCAACCAAGTCACAATCTATGTCGGAGATTCCCGTCAAGGTTGGGTTCAGTCCTATCAAGCCTTGCTAGAGCTATCTACTGACGAGCAGTTTGCTGGAGAAGTTAATGTCAGCATTGATTTGAGCAATGTTCGTCCGGTAGGAGAACCCCTCAAAGGATTTGGTGGCGTTGCTAACCCGGTTAAATTGCCAGAACTGTATCAGCGTTGTGCATCTATTCTTAACCAAGCTCTAGGAAGACAGTTAAATTCTGTGGAGTGCTGTTTATTAATTGACGAAGCAGCAGTAGTTGTGGTTGCGGGAAATGTACGGCGCAGTGCGGGCATGAGGCAATTTGCTGCGGATGACGAGCGAGGAGCCACCGCTAAAGATAACCTGTGGCAACAGGGTGAAGACGGTAACTGGCGCATTGATCCCCAGCGTGATGCCCTGAGGATGGCGAATCACACCAGAATTTTCCATCACAAACCCTCAAAGGAAGAATGTATCGCCGCTGTTCGCAAGCAATACTACTCTGGAGAAGGAGCCATTATGTGGGCTGGGGAAGCAGTAGCCCGTGCCAACTGTGATTTATTGCCAACTCAAGCATTGAAAGTAGAATTTTTGCAATCTTACGAACAAGGGCAAGCAAAGCAGTGGTTAGCAGCAAACTATCCTCATCTAGCTACCGATGAGATCGAACATCGCTTAGCTCGTTTAGGCTTAAATCCCTGTGGTGAAATCATTGGTTCCAATTTCCATTGTAATTTAGCAGAAATTCACCTCAATCAAATCGACCCCCACAACTATCAAGAGCAGGAAGCAGCTTTCCGAGCTGGAGCCCTCTCTGTTGCGGCGTTGCTCAACCACCAATTTATTGAGGAGCGCTACCAAAAATCCCGGGAATTAGACCCCATTGTTGGTGTTTCTTTTACCGGTTTGTTCGACTTCTTTGTTCATGCTTTTGGTATCGACTGGTTACGCTGGTGGTCTAAAGGACGCCCAGAAACCATGACCGGGTTAGAATTTAAACAAAAAGAGCAGGAATATCTGACCAGGTGGCGACAAATTGTTGAACAAGTGGTTGGGGATTATTGCGATCGCCACGGAATCAAGCGCCCTAACCGTTGTACTACGGTACAACCTTCTGGTACCAAGTCCCTACTCACTGGAGCCTCCTCTGGTTGGCATCCACCGAAATCGGTGCGCTTTGTGCGGCGAGTC
>JAAHHL010001012.1 GCA_010672185.1 Caldora sp. SIO3E6
TGGAGGAGTACCAATGGGCTCCCTGTTACGTCGGTTAACCTATGCCTATGACTTGGGCTCTCTCAAGATTTTAATCTCCAACTACTTTACCAATGAATCCCGTATCCATTACTATCGGCAAATTAGGGAAAGGGTAAGTCAGGTTGCCCCGTTTCTGCGTTTGGATAATGACCCTTACATTACCCTCATCGATGGCAAACTACAGTGGATTATCGATGCCTACACCGTAAGCGATCGCTATCCTTATTCTGAACCTTTTGCAGGGAATAAAGGCAATTTCAACTACATCCGTAACTCTGTCAAGGTTTTAGTGGATGCCTACGACGGTAGGATGCAATTTTTCGTAGTTGATGAGGATGATCCACTAATAGCCAGTTACCGTCAGATTTTCCCTCAGATGTTTGCTGCCAGCGAGACGGTTCCCCCGCAAGTCAGACAGCATTTCCGCTATCCCCTGGATTTCTTCCAAATCCAGGCGCAGATGTATTTGTCCTATCACATGAGTGACGCAGAAGTATTTTACAACCAGGAGGATCTGTGGCGACTGCCCACGGACATCTATGAGGGCAATGAGCAGTCGATGGAGCCTCACTACATGATTATGCGCTTGCCCCAGGGACAAACGGAGGAATTTATCCTGATTTTACCGTTTACCCCCGGCAATAAGGACAATATGATTGCTTGGATGGCGGCTCACTCCAGTGTCGATAATTATGGTAAGTTGCTCTTGTATGAGTTTCCTAAACAGCAACTAGTCTATGGGCCAAAGCAAGTTGAGGCTCGCATCGATCAAAACCCGCAGATTTCTCAACAGTTAACTCTGTGGAGTCAGCAAGGGTCAAAAGTAATTCGTGGAGATTTGCTAGTTATTCCCATTCAGGAATCTTTGCTTTATGTAGAACCAATCTACCTCCGTGCTGAGCAAGGGGAGTTACCGGAACTAAAGCGGGTAATTGTCGCCTATGACGAAGACATTGTGATGGAAGAATCTCTAGAAAAAGCTCTGGATACCATGTTTGGTCGTCAAAAGCTACAGCCGCTAGCACCTGTTCCCAAAACAGAGACAAAAGTTCCTGCTAACCTGGCTCAATCTGCCTTAGAAACTTACCGCAAAGCTCAAAAGGCAGCACAGGAAGGTAATTGGGCAGCTTTTGGTCTATATCAACAAGAACTTGAGGGGATTCTCGAGCAATTGAATCGGTAACTCATCCCCTGAGACGCAACTCTTTAATTTGTCCAAAATCAGATGTATTGCGACTCGACTTAGTTGGAAACAAGTCAAGGCAAGGGGCTTAAGCCCCTTGTTCTCCGAAACCTACCGACACAAAAGCAAAGATTTATTATCGTATTAGTTTAGAACCAGAGGGACACTGAATTTCCGCTGAACCTTGGCTGGGAGTTGTTGGCATAGCAGGTGGTGTCGAGGAAGGTTGATCAGTTTCACAAATTGCAGTAACAGTAGTAGTTTGCCCATCTTTCTCGATCACAAATACCGCACCGGTGTAGCTACGCAATCCAGAAACTTGAGCTGTCGCAGTCATTATCACCTGTTGAGTGCGATCGCCTTGGGGTAAAATCTGGTAGTGATAAATCTCTGTTTCTGGTTTATCACCCAAACCAAGTTCGGGAAAATTGGCAGCAAATAGCTCATTTTCCAGCTTATAAGCCTGTTGAGCGCGGTTCATCGCTCCTATATTAATTTTCCCTTCGGATTCCTGTGCTTTCTTTACTTGTGCTACTGCATCAATTAACTCCACATCGGGAGGAAAAGTTGTGGCATCATCAATTTTAGAGAAGACTGTTGCCTCGGAGTTAAAAGCAGTTGGTCTAGGTTCTCCAGGATCTGTTCCTTCTAGTTGTACTCGCAGTTCCCCAGCAGCAGTAAACTCCAGTATGGTCAATACCTTTTCCTCTTGTTGTGGTAAAGTCACATCCAAATGCATCGGTTGGGGAGTTGGATCAATCTGATATCCAAACGGCAGAGCAAAGCGAGTATCTTCCCCGTAGGGAAGCACCATAAATAATTCACCTTCTGACGTAAAAATCCAGAGCAGCTTCTCTCCAGATGCAGGATCTTCCACTTCCCATTGTCCTTGTAAGCGCTTAACCACTGCATCAGCGCTGGAATTACTCGGAGATTGAGCAACTAAAGGCGCGATCGCTGACTGAGCACTGACAGTAGTATTGATAGTACTGAGTAGTCCTATCAGTAAGCTGGATACAAGCAGTTTGGGAGTATTCTTCATCGGAAAGAAGAGAGTAAATTTCAAATCTAACATTTTCAACCCACGCCTTATCTCATGTTCGCTTGAAACCCCATAGCTAGGACTGACGCGGAGACGCGGAGACACGGGGACGCGGAGAAGTTTTTATTATGGGCAATTATGCAGGCATGATATTAAGATTTTCCATTATTTTATTGACAATTAAAAATGTCATTGACAGCTGTATAGGCAAATAATATATTGAAATAATGAAAACTTTGCAGCAGTTGCGAGAGAGTAACTCCAGATGGTCACTCAATGAATTTGTCCGAGTGCTCAATGGTTTGTTACCTCAATTTTTGCCAGTACAGAAAGCCCATACTCGAGTTCGAGAGGATATCACTCCTCGCTTGGTGCGGTATTACACCACCCAGGGAATGCTTGATGAACCACTGAAAGAAGGACGGGAAGCTCGTTACACCTATCGCCATTTATTGCAACTGCTAGTGGTACGTCGCCTATTAGCAGAAGGTTATGGTGCTAGTGCCATCGATAATTTAGCAACCTCCAAAGACAACAATGAGTTAGAAGCGCTGCTACAAGGAGGAGTTCAATTGGCTCTCACTGCTGCTAATCCAGCTTTAGGGTTTCTACAGCAAATCAAAGAACGCCAGTCTCTCCCCATTTCTCCACCACCAGCAACTACTCCAACCAAATCAACTCATGCCGACACTGTAGCTTATCCCCAAGCAGCTACTAGTAATTGGACAAGGATGGATATTTTGCCCGGTTTGGAAATCCACATCCGAGATGACTTTAACTATCCCCATAGTCCTCAAGAGCAGAACAACTTACTACAATACATGGCTCAACAATTGCTTACTTTCTCTACCAAGCGGAGGTCAAAAAAATGAAAGTCCCTGAGATTGAATTTATCCCCCTGCGTAATGCTGTCAGTTCAGATACCACCACGATTCTGGATGTACTGGTGAAAATTATACCACCGGAGCCAGAAGCCAATATCCAAAGA
>JAAHHL010001013.1 GCA_010672185.1 Caldora sp. SIO3E6
TCGGCATCGGCGGCTACAGCGTCGGCGGCAGAGGCAGCGGCGACGGCGGCGACGGCGGCAACGGCGGCGGAATTTTTGCTAATACAGGAGCACTAACCCTGACTAACAGCACCGTTTCCGGCAACACTGCTACTGGCGGCGACGGCGGCAACGGCGGCAACGGCGTCTACGGCGGCGGCGACGGCGGCAACGGCGGCAACGGCGGCGGAATTTTTGCTAATACAGGAGCACTAACCCTGACCAACAGCACCGTTTCCGGCAACACTGCTACTGGCGGCATCGGCGGCATCGGCGGCAACGGCGGCAACGACGGCGACGGCGGCAACGGCGGCGGTATTTATATTAATGATACTCAGAACAACACCATTACCAACAGCATCATCGCCAATAATACCTCTGACACTGGACCAGACATTAGTGCTGACTTGAGTAGCAGCAATATTCAATTTAGCCTGATTGAAGATACTGCTGGTATTACTGCTGGCGCACCTACCAATGGAGTTAATGGTAATATTGTTGGTGTCGATCCCCAACTCTTACCTTTAGGTGACTATGGTGGTCCTACCCAAACCCATGCCCTCAGTCCCAACAGTCCTGCCCTTAATGCGGGAGATAACGACCAATTAATGGGATTAACCACAGACCAACGAGGTAAAGCGCGGATTAGTGGTACTACAGTAGATATTGGTGCTTTTGAACTCCAACTACTATTGACTATTGCAGGGGGTAATAACCAGAGTACCACTGTCAATACGGCTTTTGCTGATAAATTGCAAATCCAAGTTATCGATGAATTCAATAACTCTGTATCTCTACCTGGAGTCACTGTAGAATTGGCTGCACTGGGTACAACAGCGAATGCTGAATTAGGTGATACCACCCTAACCACTGATGCCTCTGGTGCTGATAGCACTACTGCTACTGCTAACAAAATCTCCGGAACTTATCAAGTAGCAGCAACTGCTGACGGAATTACTGGGGTTAACTTCGAGCTAACTAACAATCCTGGTGCAGCCAATAGCTTAACTATCTTAGCTGGCGATAACCAGAGTACTACTGTAAATACGGCTTTTGCTAATAATCTGCAAGTGAAAGTTATCGATGAATTCGGCAATGTAGTACCAGGTGTTACTGTTACCCTTACTCCTATCGGCACAGGAGCTGGTATTCGCTTAGATAATGTCTCTTTTATCACCAATAATGAAGGTGTCGCTACTACCAGGGTTACTGCTAACACCATTGCCGGTAACTATCGATTGGAAGCTGGGGTTGCGGGAGTTCCTAATTTTACGGGAGGTAACTTTAGTTTGACTAACCTTTCCCTTCCAATAGTAGTGCCTGGTGATTCTACTTTAGTAATAGATACTAGTGATTTTACTCCAGTAGTAGTGCCTGGTGATTCTACCCCAAACAACAGTCCTGATTTGATCCCCATCCCTGACTTTACCCCGATTTGGCAATCAGTTATAGAAGAATTGCCCCAGTCAGGATTAGAGGAATCTGCCTGTCAAACTACCCCAGCTATAGCGATTAATTCTACTGAAGAGGAGGGAGAAATTACCTTAGATAAGGAGATAGAAGCCGCAATTCAACGCAATCAAGATTGTCAACCTGCGTTAATTGGGAATTGAGAAACGTAGGGGCGCACGTCGGTCATTGGTGTCAACTTAAGCCACAACCATTGCCAATTGATGCTTTCGAGGCGTTCTACTTTCTCTCTAGTGCGGGTGACGTTACCCTACCTGATTAACAGTAAAAAGAGCCAGCGACAGGAGCATTCTCTTGCTCCTCGGCTCCTCCGCTCCTCCGCTCCTCCGCTCCCCAGCTTCAAGCGCTTTTCACCTTAAGTTGACACCAATGCACGTCGGTGCGCCCCTACTCTTAGGGACTTCCAATTAAAAAACATCTAAACCCACTCACAGCTTACTTTTGTCTGTTGTCTATTGAGCTATAGATTCTGCCCTAGTACCTTGCTCCTCAGCTATTACCTGATTAAGTATCTCCAGTGCTTTAGCATATTGAGGATCATCCAATGTACCAATTTTAGTACGATCCTGCTGTAGTTCCTTGCGCTGTGCTTCCGTCAACTCGAACAGGATATCTGGGGTAATTCCTTGTTTGTTAATATCACGACCATTAGGAGTTAAGTACTTAGCGATCGTTACCGCCAGACCTGACTCATCACCTCGCAGCTTCTTCACTGATTGTACTAAGCCTTTACCAAAAGTTTTAGTTCCGACTAAAGTTGCTCGCTTATGATCCTGTAATGCTCCAGAAAGAATTTCACTAGCACTAGCAGAACCGCCATCCACCAGTACTACTAAAGGTTTATCAGTCAGCGATCGATTATTTGCTCTCTGGATGTCAGATTGTCCTTGTCGGTCTACCGTAGAAACAATTGTGCCCTCTGAGAGCCACATCTGGGCAATTTCAATACTTGAGTAGAGTAATCCCCCTGGATTAGACCGTAGATCTAAAACATAACCAGTTACCTGCTGCTTTTCCAAGTCTTTGATAGCCTCTCGCATTTCTTCAGCAGCATTAGCACTAAATTGATTGAGGCGAATATAGCCCGTATCACCATTAGGACTTTTCTGATTGCTATAACGTACAGGATGAATTTCAATCCGAGCCCGGGTGATGGGATAATCGATTTCCTCGTCGCCTCTTTGAATTGTGAGAATTACTTCAGTTCCTGGTCTCCCTCGAATTAGTTGTACGGCTTCGTTGACATCCATACCTTCAGTACTTTTGCCATCAATCTTAGTAATCACATCCTTTGCTAAAATACCAGCCTCAAAAGCTGGTGTATCTTCAATTGGTGCAATTACCATTAACTTCTTGGTTTCCTCATCCTGGGCAATCTGAATACCTACACCAGTTAATTCCCCAGAAGTATCAATCTGCATGTTTTTGAACTCTTCTGGGTTCATAAACCGCGTGTAGGGATCTTCTAGCAACTCCAGCATTTCCCGGATTGCTGTGTAAGCTTCTTCATTATTGGTGTAGGAGTGAGCATCACCAACATATTGAGTGCGAATTGCTTCCCAATCTACTTGATTGAAGGTAGCATCTACATATTCACGGTTAATAATTTGCCAAACTTCATCAACTAGCTCTTTAGGACTATCCTGAAAGGAAGCAAGAATTTGAGGCGAATGAATACCAGCACCTGTTACCGCAACAGTTGTCAATACTACTGCTGTCGCACCAAGAACTAGACCACGTTTTGAA
>JAAHHL010001014.1 GCA_010672185.1 Caldora sp. SIO3E6
TGTCTTGAGGTAATGAATAAATTACAACAAAACCCTAAGGTTGCCAGTTTTACCGGTAAGCAAGTAGCCAAAACAGCAGTTTTAATCAATGATCTTGAAAATAAAGCTGATGTGATATCTCAACGAATACAACAACTAAATACTAGGGTTTATCTCCTGGAGAACAAGATTAAACAGTCAGAACAGCCTCTCCTGGTTCAGGCAACTCTAGATTCATCCTTGACAAGTCATCAAACTCATTCGGATGAAAAATATTTAGCCACAGTAAATACGATTCCAGAAATTGTTGACAGCACACCGGTTAACCCTTCTGAGCCAGAGATAGATTTATTCACTCCGGTAAATCCTACTGAGGAGGTATCTGATGTCTTTGATATCCCAACAATCAATACTGCCGCAGAAGTTGTCGCCTGCACACCGATTAACCCTTATGAGCCAGAAATAGATTTATTAGTTCCGGTAAATCCTGCTGAGGAGGTATCTCATCTATCTGATATCCCAACCATTAATACTTCCGCAGAAGTTGTCGCCCGTACACTGGTCAATCCTTATGAGCCAGAAATAGATTTATTAGTTTCGGTAAATCCTACTGAGGAGGTATCTAATCTATCTGATATCCCAACAATTAATACTTCCGCAGAAATTGTAGCCAGCACACTGGTTAACCCTTCTGAGCCAGAGATAGATTTATTTGCTCCGATTAACCCTACTGAGGAAATATCTGATGTTTCTGATGTCGCAGTTGTCAATACTTCTGAAGAAGTTATTGCTAGCAATCAGCTTAAGTATATTGAGGATATACCAGATGTATCTTTAGATGAACCCTACTACGATGCTTTGAGAGAAATCATTGAGAACTATCAAGTAGATGTCACTTTACCAGATGGCACTTTTAAAGGAAATCAACCCATCACAAGAAGTGAAGTTATTATTTACTTGAATGATAGTATTGCCGCAGCAGAGGAGTTAATTGCCTTTAAAGAAGAAGTAACCAACCTTGGGCTGGAACTTAGTTTTGATAACTTATCATTACAGATAGCTCAAGCAGATTCATATTTTGCGGAAAAGTTGGCAGAGATAGAACAGATGGAGTCTCATCTAGATGAGTTAGAATATCGGATTGCACAAAATACTCAATCTCACTAGTGCCGCTGCGCGGAATTAAGAATTAAGAATTAAGAATGCTTATAGAGTAAGGATTCTATCGATTTCAAACTGGTTACTTATTTCCATGCCCGTTGCACTAGTAGCAAAATAATAGACAATTAGTGAACCACTCGGATTTTATTCCGGTTCCTCTCAGAGGTAGGGGGTAGTTGTTGGTGAGCTTAAGAGTAGATTTTTCTAACCTACTCGGAAGCTCTCTCCTCCCTTGCTTTTTTCAACATTTTTTCCCCACTGAGCAGTACTGGGGATAGGCATTATCTGCTTGGTTTTGTAAAGTAAAGAGAAGCCAAAATCATAATTTGGAATCTCTAGGTAGAGATATAGTTAGTAGATTGCTTCAATCTGCCGACCAGCAAAGTAAGCCTGTATAGCTGTTTCAACTGCTTCTGTCATCTAAAGTGACAAATCCTGTGCTATGAAAACCCTCCATTCATTGACGCAGCCGCTCACAAAATTGCGGCGCAAATCGGAAAATCTTCGCGCTTGGTGGTCATTAAGGGTGGCTAACTCTTTACTTAGAGACAACCTATCAGGAGAACCTCAACGGTATGATTGGCCTAAGCGCCGCAAAGGTAAATCTCGTCCCTCAGTGATTTGGGCGGTGGCAGTAATCTCCCTTACTAGTGTGATGGGCAATCGCTATTACAATCAACCGGGGTTGGATGTCGGCACCATTGCCCCCGAAAAAGTGATAGCCCCCCAAGATGCTGAGGTTGAAGATAAGAAAACCACAGAAGAAAAGCGAAAGGAAGCCAGCACAGGTATTGTGCCGGTGTTGATGCTAGACGAGTCTGTCACTGAAGAAATTCAAGAGAAGCTTGATGAATCTCTTAGCTATGCTGAAGAATTGCGACAAAGCAGTGGTTCTTTACCCTTTGTCAATACTGCTATTTTGACAGATGCCACCCAGAAGTATCTGCGGGAGAGTGAAGAACTAGAATGGCACTCGATCCAATCCTTTGCCAAGAGTGATACTAATGATAATTTTACAGACCAGCAATGGGAGTTACCGGAACAGGTTGAAGATCCTATTTTTATTCAAGCAGTTAATGAACTACAAAGCTACCGTCGGCTATCTAGTAGAGAGTTCTCTCAACTGATTGACAAGATCTCCCAGGCTCGTGAAGATTATCAGCAGGCATTGCGCCAGCTGTTGGAGTATGACTCAGAGCATCCCTACGATATCTCTTTGCTCGAGCTATCTGATGAGGTTTGGCTGGAGACTGTTTCTGGTATTTCTACTGCTTCTCAGCGTATTCTGGCTCAGGGTATTCCTCCAGGACTACCGGACGACATCTTAGCAACAGCACTACAGAAACAAGTAAATACCCTGGTTCCTTCTGAAGCTGAGTCTATAGCCATTGAACTACTCACAGACGCCTTGCAACCCAATTTACAACCAGATCCAGAACAAACCAAGCTTAGAGCAGAACAAGCTGCACAACAGTCGCCGCCGGTAATGGTTTCTGTGGAAAAGGGGGGAGTTATTGTTGAAGCGGGAGAGGAAATTACCCAAGAAGATTTTGTCCTACTGGATTATTTTGGAGAAAGTCAAAGGGGAATTAATTGGCCAGCTTTGATTGGGTTTGGCAGCCTGGTAACTGGTGCTATAGGCATTTTTTTCTTAGTAGAGAGGAGAGTACATCCGAGCCTACGACGCCGCGACCATATTTTGATCTTTCTACTAACCCTAACTACCCCAGTGTTAGTCATCTTTGGCATTCCTTTCACCAGCTTACCAGCAATTGGTTTATTGGTAGGCAGCTTTTACGGTTCGAGTTTGGGTGTAACGGTAGTGGGACTACTAACAGGATTAGTCGGTTTCAGTATGGAATTTAGCTGGGAAGCTTTACTCTCTGGTGCTACGGGTGGGGTACTGGGTAGTTGGCTCGCTGCACGTTTACGCTCCCGCGAAGAACTGGCTCTGTTGGGGGGAGCAGTTGGTTTAACCCAGGCTAGTGTTCACCTCATCCTTAACCTAATTATAAGTGCGGCTGCCGGTTTAATATGGTATACGGCACTACAGTCAGCAGTTTTGTATGGCTTAGCTGGTTTGTCTTGGAGT
>JAAHHL010001015.1 GCA_010672185.1 Caldora sp. SIO3E6
TAGAGCAGTTTCTCCAGACTAAGCTGCTGCTGAGCTAGATAATAGAGAGCCACCCTTACTAAATAGGGATGTCCCCCAACCATCCTCATAAGTTGCTCAACCTGACTTGATTGCCAATGCAATCCATGCTGCTGTGCTAAATTCCAAACTTGCTCAGTGCTAAATTCCGACAACTCTATCGGCAACCCCACATTAAACGGTGATTGATTCACATTTAGGGGTATATAAACTTCCGTAGAGTGAACTACCACCAGTCGGAGTTTGTTCCACAAGTCACTATTAAGATCACCATACCCTGCTTCCTCATACCAAGCTCGCAGCAGACCAAAAAAATCATCAGAAATTTGAGGGTACTGAAAAACCCGATCCACTTCATCTAAACCTAAAACCAAGGGTTCGTCAGCGGCTGGCAACAGATAATCTTCAAAGTAAGCAGTGCAGTTATCCTTACTACCATAAGTATCAGTCCAATAGTCATCCACTTGATCCGGTAGACGCAGCTTTCGAGTAATCCTGGCACACAACCACTGTAAGAGTTGATTGAGATTAGTGAAAATTCCTGTATCTGCATGTTGTAAGCTTAGAGGTACTGTACGATAACCCTGCTCCCTCGCTTGATAGAGAATTCTCGCCATCAGTGATGTTTTACCCATTTGTCTGGGAGCTTTGATACGGATTAAAGACCCTGGCTGCAAAATTTCCTTGTAACATTGAGCTTCATAGGGAACCCTCTCCACATAAAAAGCCGAAGCCAGACGAACTTGTCCCGTAGGCAACTCAGGTTCTGCTACTGGTAAGGGGGGAGCATGGAGATTGATATCTTGTCCGGCTAAATAGTTATCACTCCTTTCTATCTTGCAACCCTGCTCTTTGCCTCCTGCCTCCTGCCTCCTGCCTTCTGCCTTCTGCCTCCGGTTCCCCTCCTGGGAGGGGTTAGGGGTGGGTTCTGCCTTCTCCCAACCTCTAGTTGCTGCTTGTGGCAACAGACTAAGCATTTCTTTGATTAAGATGGGGGTATCTGTAGGGGAGTTCCACTCACGCTGTACAATACCCTCAAGATAACCTCGTAGGTCGTGGTTAAGGGGTAAGGTGGGAGAACAATTAACCCGAACAGGTAAAATAACCGGCTTGCCATTGGTTCGACCATCTCGCAATTCCCTAGCTCTTCTGAGCTCCTCAATTACCATTTCACTAACTGCTGCTTGGGGAGAGAGCAACAGTAAGAAGTAGTCGCACTGCTGTAACTCAGCATCAATATTAGCAGGCCAATTTTGGTAAGAGCCACCTTGGTCGTTATCTGTCGGCAGCTCCACCAAGGTTTCTGCTATACTGGCCATATATGCTTGGTATCCCGCAGCTGCGATCGCTTCGCAAAACTGCATCGCTAGACTCAAGTCTGGCAACTCTAAGCGGTGGGAGATAAATACCTTTCGGTTAGTCTCTCTTGCTAGCTGTGGCTTGAGCGATCGCTCCAAAGCTCCTCGAAAGTTCTTTTTAGTTACTTTTTCTCCTAAAGCAGTTGAGAGTTTACGCCACAAATGGAATCCGACATCTTTTTCTAAATACTCAGCTCTATCTACATCTATTTGTCTATAAGTAAGATTTTGCCAAGAACCAAAAAAAACTTTCCTCTCTAGGTCATTGAGATATTTTCCCGTCTTGGCGTAAATTAATTCCTCTGCCCACTCTAGAGCTGCTTTAACATCCATAGTTGCTAGAATAATCGTAAGAAAGAACTGCAAACCTCGCCCTAAGAAAGAGGGAAAATCTAAAATCTCAAGTCTAAAATACAAGCATATCTGAGCTTTCCTGAGTTTTCCTGAGTTTTTGAGATTGAGCTAGTTAATTAGATGATTAAGTCAATAACCAAAATTATGAGTTTTTCTGGTTCCTATATTATAAATCTTTAGCCACAATATGAATATAGGCGATAAAACAACAATTTTTCAGCTAGCAAATTTAAGCGAACAGGTCAAACTTTAAGGAGGGTGCATGTATGGAAAGTTTAAGGGGCTTAAAGCACAGTTAATGGCCGCAGAACGGGCTTTGAAGTAATAAGTAATAAGTAATAAGCAGTAGTAGGACTTCAGTCCAAAAAGAAGAGGCTCAAACAAGTCAACTTTCCTTAGAGCCTTCTGCCTTGGAGCCTTTTTTTTCAAGAGTAATAAGTTCATTCAGAATTCCCTGGTGGCTGAAATTTTGTTGGAGGAATGGAGATGTTTAATCCCATAGAAGTAATGATTGATGCCTTTGTAACTCGCCTACGAAGTGGTTACCAGCGCATTTATGGGGGACTCAACCCCAACTACCCTGATATCATCGCTTGGGCGGGGAACATGGCTCTGGAAAATATTGCTAATAGCGATGCCCTCTATCACAATGTAGAACATACAATCTTTGTTACTTTAGTAGGAGAGGAAATTCTGCGAGGTAAGCACCTCCGGGATGGTGGAGTTACTCCTGAAGATTGGTTACACAGTATTATTTCCTTACTGTGCCATGATATTGGCTACGTCAAAGGAGTTTGCTCTCAAGATAGACCCCAGGTCGGACTGTATGCTACAGGAATAGATGAAATTATGGTATCACTGCCTTTTGGTTCCACAGATGCCAGCCTCACTCCTTATCATGTAGACCGAGGAAAGCTATTTATTGCAGAACGTTTTGGTACTCACACCTTAATTGATGCCGAAACAATTCAGAAAAATATTGAGTTAACTCGGTTCCCTGTACCAGCGGATGAGGATCATCAAGATACTACCAACTATCCTGGCTTAATTCGTGCTGCGGATTTGATTGGTCAACTCAGTGATCCACGCTACTTGCAAAAAGTTAGTGCTCTATTCTACGAGTTTGAAGAAAACAACAGCAATAAGGCTCTAGGTTACCAAAATCCCGGTGATTTGCGTCGGAACTATCCAGGATTTTACTGGAATGTAGTCTATCCTTACATCAAAACAGCGTCTCGCTATCTAGATTTGACGCAACAGGGAAAGCAAATTTTGGCCAATCTCTACTCTAATGTGTTTCAAGTGGAACATGAGTAGGTGGTAGGTGGTAGGTGTTAGATGGTAGGTGTTAGGGATTTCCCGCCAGCCTTAAAAATTGGGGGCTGCTAACATCTATCCATCACTCCTCCGTATCAGCAAAGTCAACCCCCTCATAAATATCAGCAAAACTCATCTCAAAATCCATAGTATTTAATCTCAAAACTGAATCTTCAGTTTCATA
>JAAHHL010001016.1 GCA_010672185.1 Caldora sp. SIO3E6
ACCCCACAGACGCGATCAGTTGTATTTGCCATTATTTTTTGCTACTATTACCCGGAGGAAATCACCTAAACAAAATCATCGGGGTTGATACCGCGATCGCGTAAGGACTGCAATAGTGTTTCCAAAGCTGCCTCAGCTTCTAATCGTTTTTGTTGTTCTTGTTCTTTTTCTCGCTGTTGCTGCTCAGCTCTCTGTTGTTGCTGCTCAGCTCTCTGTTGTTGCTGCTCAGCTCTCTGTTGTTGCTGCTCAGCTCTCTGTTGTTGCTGTATTGCTATCTCCTCGGGAGTGAGGACTAACTCCCCATTTTCTCTAAAAAACCTTAATTTCCCTTCCCAGATTCCTAAAGACAACCCTAACACCTCACTCCACAATCTATCACAATCGTCGGGTGGGATTGGTTCATATTTCCCTGCCATCAATCGAAACCCAGCAAATTCTAGTGTTATCGGCGAAAACCAAAAGTATTCTGGTGTCCTAAATTTGCTCTGATAGAGTTCTTTTTTGAGTCCTTTATCAATGCTACTAGTACTAGAGGACAATAACTCTAGAATAAAATCTGGGTAGCGTCCATCTTCATGCCAGACTACCCACGATGCTCTTGTTCGGGGTTCGACATCCTTGACGACAAACAAATCCGGCCCTCGGAAGTCCTTGTTTTTGAGCTGTTCTTCGCTATAGTATACGCTCAGGTTCGCTCCGGTAAAGATATCATCTCGACCTTGCAAAATCCAGTCAAGGCAGGCTACCAGCAGTGCCAGTTGTTTGTAATGTTCGGGAGTTTCCATCGGCGGTTCGCAACTTTCTAGGTGAGAGACATCGGGCATTGCTCCCGCTAATTCATCTATAGTCAGAACCATGATACCTCCTAGGGACGGGTTGTAGAAAGATGTAGTCTTAAACTATTGCTATTGTATTACCCCTATTGTAGGGGCGGGTTTAGGGATAACCTAGGCCATTTTATCTGAATATTCCGATCAAAACCCGCCCTGCCGTAACCTCCCGGTTAACGTAACCAATCCCCAGTAATTTTGTTTCCATTCTAAATTTTACATTTATCCGGTTATCATCAGGGCGGGTTTTGTATAAAACTTATCGACAAATGGGTTAACATGACCCTAAACCCGCCCCTACAAATTTGCGCAATTTTGTCCTAATTACCAATTCGACCTTCGACCTTCTAAATTTTAGATTTATCCGGTTATCATCAGGGCGGTTTTTGTATCAAGCTTATCGACAAAGGGGTTAACATAACCCTAAACCCGCCCCTACGAATTTGCGCAATTTTGTCCTAATTACCAATTCGACCTTCTAGATTTGACATTTCTCCGGTTATCGCCAGGGCGGGTTTTGTATCAAGCTGATCGACAAAGGGGTTAACATAACCCTAAACCCGCCCCTACAAATTTGCGCAATTTTGTCCTAATTCCCAATTCGACATTCTACATTCTAAATTTTAGATTTCTCCGGTTATCGTCAGGGCGGGTTTTGTATCAAGCTTATCGACAAAGGGGTTAACATGACCCTAAACCCGCCCCTACGAATTTGCGCAATTTTGTCCTAATTCCCAATTCGACCTTCTACATTCTAGATTTTACATTTATCCGGTTATCGCCAGGGCGGGTTTTGTATAAAACTTATCGATAAAGGGGTTAACATAACCCTAAACCCGCCCCTACAAATTTGCGCAATTTTGTCCTAATTCCCAATTCGACCTTCTACATTCTAGATTTATCCGGTTATCGCTAGGGCGGGTTTTGTATAAAACTTATCGATAAATGGGTTAACATAACCCTAAACCCGCCCCTACGAATATGCGCAATTTTACATTTAGCGAAACACTCAAAGTTGATAACTTAATAAAGAATCTTCCCAATTCCCGACACTTTGGAAGACTCAGATGAAACAGAGCCATTTTGAGTACCAGCTTTTAACCCAGTACAATGATTAAGTTGGTGACTACAGCCGGGAGTTGAGAAGGAGGAATTATCACCAGATTTGGCAGGCTGGGAACATTTGCAAGGAGCATCGGCGGGAACCTGTCGAGGCAATTCGACACGGAAGGTTGAACCCACACCAAGTTGACTCTCAACTGTAATTGTTCCCTGCATCAATTGCACTAGGGACTCTGTAATTGCTAATCCTAAACCTGTACCAGAGTATTTTCTAGTAGTTGTTTGGTCGATTTGCCGAAACTCTTCAAAAATATGTTCCAAATCTTCTTGAGCAATACCTATCCCTGTATCCTTGACAATAATCACCAATTGCTCTGAGGAAATTTCCTTAACTTCTACCTGTACCTTGCCGCATTCAGTAAACTTAATGGCATTGGAGAGGAGATTGACTAAAATTTGTCGTAGGCGAACGCTATCATTACTCACATTGGGGTTTTGCAAATCCGCTTGGATGTCCAACTCCAAATGCTTTTCTTCAGCCAGGGAGCGGAGCTCTTCGACTGTTGCTCTCAAAAGTTTAACTAAGTTAAATTTTTCTAGTTTTAGCTCCAGACGTCCAGCTTCGATTTTAGAAAGGTCAAGAATTTCGTTGATTAGCGTCAGTAGGTTTTTACCATTGTTGAGAATCCGCTCCACCATATCCACTTGTTGGGGTATCAGTGAACTCTGGCGCTGACGTAATAGTAGCTGGGAAAAGCCAATAACCGCATTCATCGGTGTTCGCAGTTCATGAGACATGGTAGCCAAAAACTGAGACTTTAACCGTGCTGCTTCCAACAATTGCACATTCTGTCGTAAAACCTGCTGTCGCTGGCTCTCGAGCTCCTGATTCTGTTGAGCTAGCATCTGATTCTGAAACTCTAAACGGGTCTCCTGTTCCTCCAAAGCTTTAATCATACGGGCATTATCAATCGCGATCGCTGCTTGCTCCCCTACTGCCACCAGCAATTTTTGGTCTTCCTCATCAAAAGCATTGGGGTTCTGCCAATTCCCAATTGCTAGAACTCCTAGCCGCCCTGCTTGTACTGACTCAATAGTTACAGAATACATGGCAGCAGGAACATCCTCCAGATGCTGTGAATCCCGATCTAGGCGTTGAATTAACTGAGATTTGCCGGTAACAAAAACCTCGGAAAGCAAAGCTTCTGTTGGTGGAGCATCTCGTAGAGAAGGGGGTAGGGCATCTTCAAACCGCAATTTTTCTGTACCGATGCCAGCAGTCACACTCAATAACAGACCATTACATTGAGGATTTTTGAGCATGATAAAGCAAAAC
>JAAHHL010001017.1 GCA_010672185.1 Caldora sp. SIO3E6
TGAACGAGTAATGCTATTAGAAATATCATTGCTGATGCTTTCTCATTGATAGCTTTTGGTCTAGTTATTTACAACAGCAAGCAAGAAATTGCTGTATTAAAGTCTTTTATGGATGAACTCATCTATGGTTTAAGTGATAGCGCCAAGGCTTTTATTATTATTCTGTTTACTGATATATTTGTGGGATTCCACTCACCCCATGGTTGGGAGGTTATTCTTGAAGAAATCTCGCGACATTTGGGCATACCAGCCAGTCATAATTTTATCTTTTTGTTTATTGCCACCTTTCCAGTTATTTTAGATTCTGTGATTAAGTATTGGATTTTCCGCTACCTCAATCGTGTATCTCCTTCTGCTGTGGCAACATATCGTAATATGAATGAATAGGTGGTACTCATTACTCTTGTTTTTCTCCTTCTTTTTGGACTGAAGTCCTACTACTGCTCATTACTCATTACTCATTACTCATTACTCATTTCAAAATGATACTTACAGAGTCTGAAATTAAACAAGCATTAGATCAAGCATCAACCGCATTTCCTAACTTTACTGATTGGGAGTACAACAATGAAGTAAACCAGCAATATTTTGGCTTCTCACTTTGGGGACAATTTGTACTTGATCCTGAAGAGATAATGTCGCAATGCTTTTTTATCACCCTGGATACCTATAAAGAAAAGTGGGGTTCCCATTTAACTATAGGACAACCCTCATATCTGTGGTCAAGTGCCAATGTCGGTGATGCTCACTTACTCAGTACGGAAGACAATGATTCATTAGATGATGCAATCACAGCACTCAAAGCTGAAATGATGTTGCTTTTCAATGCTTTTTCTGTAGTTTGAGAGGGGTGAGGTGAAATAGGGCGTGTTATAGCCCGTTGTTCAAAAAATCATAAGTTAGTTCTCCCTTGTATCTCCCCACACTCCCCACACTTTTTGAAGGCTCACCCGTTTAATATCATGTCGGCATAATTGCCCATAATAAAAACTTCACCGCGTCACCGCGTCCGGTGCGTCCGGTGCGTCAGTCCTAACCGAGGGTCTTCAACCTGACATGATATAAGAGGACTGCCCTCTGCTCCCTACTTATGTTTATGCAAAAAAAGCATTAAGACAATGCAATAAATAAGTAGTGATCGACTTTTTGTAAAATTCTATACCGTTTATCATAGTATCCTTAAAATAGATTAATTTAAGAGTAATTAGTTCATGGCGAAAAATTATCTCACAAGACACCAGCTAAATAACTTACCCAATGTCAACGAGTAGTCAAAAAATCTCTTAGTACTCCTATTTTTTAGCGTGACTGTGTTCTACACGAGTTACTATCGCGGCTATAAATATTTTGCTTAAAGCAAAATCTAGGGTAGGGCAGACTCTAAGTGATGTGCTTGGGAATAACAATCTCTACACTAGTTAGCAGAAGCCAAAAGCGAGCAAGTAGCTACTGTTAGAATCCCCGTCACCTTTAGTGTGGGAAGTGTCAAAAATAACTCTGAATACACCAAAGCCAAGGGGTAAACCTATGACTGTCGCTACACCGAAGAAACTGAACAAGTTTGAAAAGTTCAAAGCAGAAAAAGATGGATTAGAAGTCAAAGCTCAGCTCAGACATTTCGCTGAAATTGGCTGGGAAGCTATAGAAAAAAACGATCTTGAACATCGGCTCAAGTGGTTGGGTATTTTTTATCGTCCAGTGACTCCTGGCAAATTTATGCTGCGGATGCGGACTCCCAATGGTATTCTCGATAGCACCCAGATGCGAGTGCTAGCGGAAATAGTACAACGTTACGGTGAAGATGGTAGTGCTGATATTACTACCAGGCAAAATATCCAGTTGCGAGGAATCAGGATTGAGGATATTCCAGATATTTTCGATCGCTTTGAGCAAGTAGGCTTAACCAGTGTTCAGTCAGGTATGGACAATGTCCGCAACATCACTGGCTCTCCGATGGCAGGAATTGGTGCTGATGAACTAATTGATACTAGGGAACTGGTACAAAAAGTACAGGACATGATCACCAAACAAAGCGAGGGAAATTTAGAGTTTACTAACTTACCTCGGAAATTTAACATTGCGATCGAAGGGGGGCGAGATAACTCAGTCCACGCAGAAATCAATGATATTGCCTTTGTCCCAGCCTATAAAGACGGTGAATTAGGGTTTAATGTTGTTGTTGGTGGTTTCTTCTCTGCCTCACGCTGCGAAGCTGCCATTCCTCTCAATGCTTGGGTTCCGCCAAATGATGATGTGGTTGACCTAAGCCGAGCTATCTTAGAAGTATATCGTGACCACGGTTCCCGGGCAAACCGACAAAAATCCCGCTTGATGTGGTTGATTGATGAATTGAGTATTGACAAATTCCGGGAAATGGTGGAGAGCCAGTTTGGTCGCGCCCTCAAGACTGCTGCGGAAAAAGATGAAATAGACTGGGATAAGCGGGATCATATTGGTGTCTATCAGCAAAAGCAACCAGGATTAAACTACGTAGGTTTGCATGTTCCCGTCGGACGGCTACAGGCTCAGGAAATGTTTGATCTCGCCCAGTTAGCAGATGTCTATGGCAGTGGCGAAATCCGGCTTACTGTTGAACAAAATGTCATCATTCCCAATATTCCCGACTCTCGCTGGCAATCATTCTTAACTGAACCTCTGCTCACTCGCTTCAGTATTACCCCTGCTCCTCTAACTCGCTCTTTAGTTTCCTGCACTGGTGCTCAATTCTGTAACTTTGCCTTAGTTGAAACCAAGCAACGAGCCTTAGCACTGGCTCAAGAATTAGAAGCAGAGTTAGAGTTGAGCAAGCCGGTGAGAATTCATTGGACTGGTTGTCCTAACTCTTGTGGTCAACCCCAGGTAGCTGATATTGGTTTAATGGGCACAAAAGTTCGTAAAGATGGTAAATCGGTAGAAGGGGTTGACATTTACATGGGTGGTAAGGTCGGTAAAGATGCTCACTTGGGTAAATGCGTACAAAAAGGGATTCCTTGTGAAGACTTAGTAACCTTTTTAAGGGATTTACTGATTGAGAATTTTGGTGCCAAACCCAAAAATTGAAAAATCATTCCGGGTGAATGTAGGGGCGTATTGCATATCATTGGTGTCAACTTAACGTAAAACCCATGCCCCACAAGGAACTTAAGTTCCTTGCTAATAGCCAAAGTCATCTAAAGATGACTCAATCTTCCCAAAAATCTTCAGTCCACTTGAGTGGACTTGAGC
>JAAHHL010001018.1 GCA_010672185.1 Caldora sp. SIO3E6
TTCTAGTGAACGCCGGGTAGAACTGGTGGTTGAACAAATTGCTTGGGAAATGCGCCAAATTCGGGACCAAGGAGGCAAAGTTATTGTCACAGCAGGTCCGGTGGTGATTCACACTGGTGGTTCTCAGCACCTAGCGCGTTTGATTCGAGACGGCTATGTGCAGGCTCTACTAGGGGGTAATGCGATCGCTGTTCACGATATTGAACAATCCCTGCTGGGTACTTCCTTAGGTGTGGATATGAAGCGAGGAGTTCCAGTTAGTGGTGGACATCGGCACCACCTGAAAGTAATTAATCGCATCTGTAACTGCGGTAGTATTGCCGGGGCAGTAGAGCAAGGAATACTTACCCAAGGGGTGATGTATGAGTGCGTTAAAAGTAATGTACCTTTCGTTCTAGCTGGTTCTATCCGTGATGATGGCCCTCTGCCAGATACTCAGATGGATTTGATTAAAGCTCAGCAGGAATATGCCAAACTCCTAGAAGGAGCAGATATGATTTTGATGCTCTCCACAATGCTCCACTCTATTGGTGTTGGCAATATGACCCCAGCAGGAGTGAAGATGGTATGTGTGGATATCAATCCAGCAGTAGTAACTAAATTAAGCGATCGCGGTTCTATAGAATCCGTCGGTGTGGTTACTGATGTTGGTTTGTTCCTTAGTCTGTTGGTACAGCAGTTGGAGCGGTTGACGAAACCTTACAGCAGTTCAGTTGTTTAGTAGACTTCTTGCACCGATGCGATAATTGTCTGTAGGGGCGTAGTATTGGCGTTGGTGTAAACTTCAAGTACAGCTCATACCTCACAAGGAACTTAAGTTCCTTGCTAATAGCTAAAGTCATCTAAAGATGACTCAATCGGCAAAAAACATATTCAGTCCACTTGAGTGGACTTTAGCTATTAGCCCAGAGTTTAAACTCTGGGTGGGTGTGGAAGCTAAGCATTAAGCTATCCCTAGCTTAAGTTAACACCAATGAGCATTGGCGTTGGCATATTGCCTATCAAATCAAAGTTTTGTGTAGCCAATGCTACGCTCTGATCGGATTTATGCAAGAAGTCTATGGAAATTACCAAATTTTGCTTATATTCAGCACAAATCCTGATAATACTGACTCACCGCTAACAGTAGCTGGATTATTCAGACATTCCACCGCCACTCCCGGACGATAAATGTAAACCTGCCGATTTTTGCGGTCAATCAGCCAGCCTAACAGTGCCCCATTATCAAGATACTATGGAGAAGGTCGAATGGAGAAGGTCGAATGGAGAATTGGTTTATTTGTCAGGGTGGTTTGTAGGGGCGGGTTTAGGGATAATCTCGGCCATTTTTACCGAATATTCCAATCAAAACCCGCCCTGTACCTTTCCCCAAAGTCGATATGTGAGGAATGGGAAATGGGGAATGAAGAATGGGGAATGGAGATTTTTCTGACATCTTGGATCTTTCCCTATATAGGGTCTTTTTTAGCCCCAAATACCATATATGGGAGTTGACAAAATGCACCACCCTTTAACTTGTCTCCAATGGGTGTGGGGTGTGGGGTGTAGGAAAAAAGATGCTCAACAAACCTACCACCTACCACCTACCACCTACCACCTAAAACCTAACTTGCCTCTTTCTCGGCAATCTCTTCTTCCTCTTCACCATCAACTGGTGCAACCGAGTTAGCTGAAACAACAGCTCCCATATCTAACTTCTCCCGCACCTGTCGATCAATATTTTGAACAAATTCTAAGTTTTCTTGTAAATACTGAACAGTATTATCCCGTCCTTGGGCAATATTGTCACCGTTGTAACTGTACCAAGCTCCCTTACGAGTAATTACCCCAGTTTGTTCAGCTAAATCCACCAAACATCCTAAGCGAGAAATACCTTGTCCAAAGATAATGTCAAACTCAGCAATACGGAAAGGAGGTGCAACTTTATTCTTGGCTACTTTGACTTTGGCACGGATACCATATTCCCCTTCACTACCCTTTTTCAAGGTTTGAATCCGACGAATATCTAAGCGAACCGAACTATAAAACTTAAGTGCATTACCACCGGTAGTCACTTCTGGATTACCGTAGGAAATACCAATTTTTTGTCGCAGCTGGTTAAGAAAGATCACAGTGCAGCCGGATTTACCAATGTTACCAGCAATTTTGCGCAGAGCTTTGCTCATTAGACGTGCCTGCAAACCCACCTGGGTGTCCCCCATTTCCCCCTCAATTTCTGCACGGGGAACCAAAGCTGCTACTGAGTCGATAACCACAATATCCACTGCTGCCGATCGCACTAATTGATCGACAATTTCTAAAGCAGCCTCACCAGTATCCGGTTGGGAAACCAGGAGATTTGCGATATCAACCCCTAAAGCAGCGGAATAGGTAGGATCAAGGGCATGTTCTGCATCAACAAAAGCGGCAACACCTCCGGTTTTTTGCACTTCTGCCACTGCATGAAGAGCTAGGGTTGTTTTACCGGAGCTCTCTGGGCCATAAATTTCAATAATACGTCCTTTTGGTAAACCACCGCCCAAAGCTAAATCCAGAGTAATTGCTCCACTGGATATGGTTTCCACTTTCATGCGGGTGGCATCACCCAAGCGCATGATTGAGCCTTTACCAAAGTTGCGCTCAATCTGCTTGAGCACCATGTTTAGGGCTTTTTCCTTTTCCGGGCTGTTGGTGATTTGGGTAGCCATTAATACTTAAAGAAATTTTTTGGGGTGTGCTGATATTATTCCCCAATTTTAGCGCTCCCACGGGGTTACGTGGCAAAGAAATTGATCTTTAGTTATTAAGTTTTTTTGTACTGGTGCCGTATTTGAGCGCCTGAGGGTGTGGGGTGTAGGGTGTAGGGTGTAGGGACAATCCTGCGCCGCAACGGATGAAAGAAACACATTGTCATAGAATGCTAAAATCCCTGCTGTATCAGGTTACCACTAAAAGTTAGCAGGAGAAGATATCAATTGTGCCCAATTCCCTAATGCCAGAGTTAGCTTTGTCCGTTACTGGCTTAACCGAGTATATTCAGGAGTTGTTAGAACAAGATGAGCAACTTTTGCGAGTTTGGGTGATTGGGGAAGTCTCCAGTACCAACCGACACCGGAGTGGCATGTTTTTCACGCTCCAAGATCCAGATTCCAAGGCTTCGATTCAATGTGTAACCTGGAGTTCCCAACTGAGTAAGTTGTCCCAGTTACCAACCACTGGGGAACAGTTGCTGGTTTTGGGTAGTA
>JAAHHL010001019.1 GCA_010672185.1 Caldora sp. SIO3E6
TATCAGGAGTTACCATTGCAGCTCCCTGCACATCACCAGTAGTAGAGACAAAATTTTGTAGTATTTGTCCAAGTTTTTCAGAATTAATTGCCATTGTTGTGTTCCTGCTTATTCCTACTTCAATATCAGTTAGTGGGGTCTAGTTGCATACTGGGAAGTTATCCCACTGAGCTTTACATAGAACCTGCGCCAGTTTTGATTAAACGCCGGAATAGTCCCTCAGTCCAACCAGTTTCTTGGAGTACAGCAGCTGAACTAACTTCTACGTAAGCTTGCTCAATGAAAGCTAAATCAATCATGCAAATTCGGCTCAAAGCATCAAGCAATTCTAGTGGTTTGCCATCGGTGTTCAGGCGCTTGCGAGCTTCATTGATTACGGTTGCCATTGCTGGAACGACATGTTGCGGTCCGATGCCAATTTGTACATGAACTAAACCAATACGCCAACGACGATCAGCATAATTGTTACCCCATTCATCCATTCCGGTGAACATTTCGGCAAACCATTGAACAAAGGTTTCCCGTAGGCGATGCATACGTCCTTCTTTTTCATCCAAAATAGAACTCATTTCTGGATCACGACCCAAATAAGCATAAAAATGGTCTGCCATTTCTGGAGCAATTTCTTTACCCCAATCAAGATTAGATTTTAGAATTTCTTTGTCTTCTGGAGTAAAAGCAACACGCTTTTCCATCGTGACCATAAAGTCATGAGGATTTAAAGACATATATCTCCTTGTTGTTTCAATAACTAATCAACTACATTTCTTTTCTAACAGTTTTATATTCTATTGTCTACTTTTTACTTCGATGTTTTATTGAGATTAAATAAAGATATTTTTTTGTTTTTAGAGTAATTTTATTTACTACTTTTAGAGAAATTCAAATCATTTAATCAAGACACAATGTATTGTTTTTTACTAATTAATAGTTGATTAAACATATATGAATTTATCGCACTTCTCCCATCTGTGAAGTACATCGAATTTTGATGAGCCTATTTCTAATTTCCAAAAGCCAGAAATTTTATCTAAAATCTTAATGATAAATACTATCAATTAGCTTATTTCAATTTCATAATTATGACTCATAAATATGGCAATTTTAGTCAAGCAGATGGGCGCGTGATGTTAAATTTCTATCCCCCTAAGTCCCCCTTTCCAAGGGAGAATTTGAGGTTTAATAGCGTACCTCATAAAATTGAGAAACTCTATAGCTCAACCTCTTCTCCTATTCAGGAATTATTCTGTAAGATCCGGATGGTTTATCAATTAATGAGCCCAGGTGTGCCTGTAATTTAAGATTTATTGCAATATTCAAAGCTTTGTATCGTTTGGTAAACATAAGGACATCTGCTGAGCAGTTTACCTAACACTTAGCGGAATTGAGACTTTTTATTTTTGATACTCTTGCGCTTGATGCTTCTCCGACAAGGACTTGACTTGTGCAAATTGTTTGACTTCGACCGCAACTTCTTCTAACGCGGAGAGTCGCTGCTCAATTTCTTCCAACCTCTGTTGAGAAGATGATATTCCTAGGTAGCTTCTTAGAGCTGCGATTACGATGTCTGACTTAGACTGCCCGGTTTGTTGCATCCGAGCCGCGATCGCTTCATTCAGCTCTGGAGATATTCTGACACCAAGGAATGGGTTGGCCATATTATCAGTTCCATAATTGCTCTAGAGAAGAAAACAACCAGAAAATAACAATTAGATAATACCGTAGGTAGTCAAGACATTCATCAACTGTGACAATTAATTAATTAATCCTCAAGTAGAAACTCACCCTACTGTCACAAATAGTTGCTCCATCCTACTTTCAAGAAACAAGGCAGAAGGCAGAAGGCAGGAGGCAGGAGGGAAGAGGATTTGGCTTGTTTTTTTCATTTGTAGGGGGCGGTGCGCCGCCAGTTGGGGGGCTCCTAAGAAACACATTCAGTGGCAGGGGGATTTTGACGCGGGGACGCGGGGACGCGGAGAGGAAGAATTTGACGTGTTTCTTTCCTACCTAGCAGGTGGTATGCCGCCCGTGGGGCTACTCCTCAGTGGGTATATTTTCACTGGTGGGAGGATAGGGCGATACTGTGACCCTTAGAGATTTGAGGTGATTAACCGGTGGTTGTTGGTTTAAGCCAAATTCTTAAAAAAATAAAATAAACGTTATCATAATGATAACAAAATTAAAATCACAGCATCTATTTGCTATGACCGTAATCAATGACTGATAATGCTTTGGTGGTTCTTTACCGGAACCAGCAGTTGTTCATTCACCCTAGCAGTCTTGCCCACAAATCCCGAGGGGTTTTTCTGAAGCAAGATGCTAGCTCTTTATATCTTAATCCGCTGCGATCGTCAACCAGCTCAAGTAGACAAATGCTAATCGAACATTCTATTTGCTAAATTCAGTAAGGAGTATTGATTAAACGTGGAAAACCACACAGAAAAAATCCTGGTGGTAGACGACGAAGCCGCCCTCCGGCGTATTCTGGAAACTCGCCTGTCAATGATTGGTTATGATGTAGTCACGGCTGCTGATGGTGAAGAGGCACTTCTACTTTTCTCTGAGGAAGCACCTGATTTGATAGTCTTAGACATAATGATGCCCAAGTATGATGGCTATTACGTTTGTAAGGAAATAAGGAAAAAATCTGATGTGCCCATCATTATGCTAACTGCCTTGGGTGATGTCGCTGATCGAATCGCTGGTTTAGAACTCGGAGCAGATGACTATCTCGTCAAACCCTTTTCACCGAAAGAACTAGAAGCTCGCATTGCTTCTATTTTGCGTCGGTTTAAATCTACCATCACTTCGACTTTGAGTAGTTCTGGAGAGATTCAAGTTGGTGCACTGCACATCAATACGAACAAACGACGAGTTGATCGAGGCAATGAGCAAATCCGGCTAACGGGCATAGAATTTGATTTGCTGCAACTGTTAGTTAATCACTCAGGCAAACCAGTTTCCCGTGCCGATATTTTGAAAGCAGTCTGGGGCATCACCCCCATCTGCCATAGTGATTTGCGAATTGTTGACGTTCATATCTCTCGTTTGCGAGCCAAAATCGAAGAGAACCCTAAGCAACCAGAATTCATTATCACCGCCCGTGGTACGGGCTACTTGTTTCAGCGTATGGCTGAACTTGCAGAACCAGCGAGAGCTTGAAATTTCCCTTTGTTGATTCAGCCGCTTTCTACTAATGGCTAGTAGCTAGTTATAGGTAGAA
>JAAHHL010000102.1 GCA_010672185.1 Caldora sp. SIO3E6
TGGCGCACGTCGGTGCGCCCCTACAGTTTCCATCCCCAAATCCTTATTCAACTTTTTCAATAATCCCTAATTCTTATCGGAAATTGAAACATCCTTTCCCAACCCAGTAGGGGCGCAATGCTTGCGCCCTCAATCTTTCCCATACCTGCTACTTGTTTCCATCCCTGTTAAGGGTGAGAGGTTTGGAGAGGTTGTTTCAACTACGAGGGCAGATGCGCAAGTTAAGGTTTCCATCCCTGTTAAGGGTGAGAGGTTTGGAGAGCAAACCAATAGACTTGGTCGAGGCTCTAGAAGCCTTGACGTTTCCATCCCTGTTAAGGGTGAGAGGTTTGGAGAGCTCCAAAAATTCATGCTGAAATGCAGGGCGACCAGTCGTTTCCATCCCTGTTAAGGGTGAGAGGTTTGGAGGGTAGGATTTATGGCATTTAATTCAGCAGTAGTAGTTTGTTTCCATCCCTTTTCAGGGTGAGAGGTTTGGAGGGACTAAAGCATTATGCCATTACATTGAAGAGCACAGAGTTTCCATCCCTTTTCAGGGTGAGAGGTTTGGAGGGGGTACAAAGAACTCTCATTGTTGAAGATCCTGAAGGTTTCCATCCCTTTTCAGGGTGAGAGGTTTGGAGGGTCTCCTGCAACTGTAGTGGGGGGATACTCTATTGTTTCCATCCCTTTTCAGGGTAATTAGTTTGGAGAGAAAAAAAAGCTAGCTATATACGTTTAGATAGTTAGCGTTTCCATCCCTTTTCAGGGTAATTAGTTTGGAGAGAAGAAGGAATCTTATTTCAGATCGGCAGAGGACTACAAGTTTCCATCCCTTTTCAGGGTAATTAGTTTGGAGAGTGGCGTTGTTGGTAGCCCACCCCTGCAACTAGAAAAGTTTCCATCCCTTTTCAGGGTAATTAGTTTGGAGAGTTATCTGGACGCAAGCGTTTAAGGTTAACTTCCCAGGTTTCCATCCCTTTTCAGGGTAATTAGTTTGGAGAGAAGAAGAAGGCAAGGGTTATGTTAAAGGTCTAGAAGTTTCCATCCCTTTTCAGGGTAATTAGTTTGGAGAGAGTTCCCTTCTAAAACCCTTACCAGCAGCGCCTTCGGAATACCCCAATCGACGCACCTCTAATTATAGTAACACATCTTGCTCAAAATTGCCAAAATTACCCCCCTCAAATCCTCTCGTAGTAAAGCATCGACGCACCTCAACGAGAAATCAATAGTTTCAGCGATCTGCCGAGGTGCGTCGATGAACATCAGTAGAATAATCCTCAAGCCTAGACAAGACAATGATTGGAAAACCGAATGGGGAGTGTTCCGATGAGCGTAATGCTGCGGTGTGTTAGCGCAGCGGACGCTGGTGGCGAAATTAACAATTGGAAACATTTGCAACAAGACCAAGGTTATTGAAGCCCCCAGCCCCCAATTCTGGGGGAGCCCGGACTCAAATTCCCCCAGAATTGGGGGATTTAGGGGGCTTTCTGCAGCTGAGCTCTATTACGAAATGTTTCGCCACCAGCGTCGCGCAGCGTAACGCACCCTACGATTTCTACAATTACTACTCTATATATAAAACCTGTCGTTGAGTAATTTTGCCTATAATAATTCCCTAGACCCTACAGGCGCACAACTATTCCATTATGTAAAAGAATACCACCTTTCCAACCCGAAAGTCAAAGGAATAGATGGGAAAAATAGTAACGGGATGTAGGTAATAAGGGGGCATTCAATAAGGGCGCACGTCTGTGCGCCCCTACAGTTTCCATCCCCAAATCCTTATTCGATTTTTCAATAATCCCTAATTCTTATCGGAAATTGAAACATCTTTTCCCAACCCAGTAGGGGCGCACCGACGTGCGCCCTCAATCTTTCCCATACCTGCTAAAAAGTTTCCATCCCTGTTAAGGGTGAGAGGTTTGGAAAGACAATCCAAATTGGTGGAAAGGTATATGTAGAGTTTCCATCCCTGTTAAGGGTGAGAGGTTTGGAAAGAAGTTGAAGGTAACTACAATTTTTCCGTTAATCGTGGTAAGTTTCCATCCCTGTTAAGGGTGAGAGGTTTGGAAAGATTAACTTGGACTGAAGAAAACGACTGGGAGATAAAGTTTCCATCCCTGTTAAGGGTGAGAGGTTTGGAAAGAGTCACTGGTTTGACTTCTTGGCAAGAGTATGCATTCAGGTTTCCATCCCTGTTAAGGGTGAGAGGTTTGGAAAGAGTACCCTTCTAGAACCCTTACCAGCAGCGCCTTCGGAATACCCCAATCGACGCACCTCTAATTATAGTAACACATCCTGCTCAAAATTACCAAAAATACACCCCTCAAATCCTCTCGTAGTAAAGCATCGACGCACCTCAACGAGAAATCAATAGTTTCAGCGATCTGTCGAGGTGCGTCGATGAAGTTGAAAAAATTCGCTAAAACCTTTATTGTATATGACTTTGACAAGATTATCCTGGTCTTCCATTACTACTCAGTTATGGTGTTGGGTATTAAGTCTTATACTAAATCCGGATTTGGTATTACAAGATTTGCGATCGCGCTAGCAAGGAAACAGACAACAGGAGAAATGGCTCTATCGTTTTGATCAGATTTCACCAGTATGCAGTTTAAATCGACAACAGCTTAACTTGCTTCCAGCCAAGAAATGCGCTCAAATTAGGTAGTAGTCCCCAATATTGGTATTAACTTAAAATCAGTGAGTACTCTGACTCTACCATCTATATTAATCATCACACTGCTATTGGTAGTAGGTTTGGTGTTTTTCATCCGAGCCTCCGTGAAAGACCGCACCGAACAAGTGCAGCTAATTGCTCAAGAGCCAGAAGAATCACTGTTAACTAGATTACAGCAGTATTTTGACCAAAGAGCCTACCGAGTTACCGCAGTTGATGCCGCTACTAATCAAGTTACCTTCCAAGGGTTTGTTCGACCTAGTTGGTTTCTCGCTATCTTTTTAACAGTGCTAGCTGCCTGTAGTATTTTTTGTTTTGCGATCGTTCTTTCCTCCCTTTACCCCCAATTCACCAGCATCTTTGTGGGACTAATTCTGCTAGCACCAGCAGCAGGAGTCTTTTATTGGCAAAGAGCAGGACGAAATGAGGAGGTTTTTCTCAAAGTAGAATCATTCACTACTGAAGATACTACTACTCAAAGCTTAATTACAGTTACTGCTCATCGTGACGAACTTGCTCAGTTACAACAGTCTCTGAAGCTCAAACCTTCCGAATAATTGGTAGGGGCGGGTTTAGGGTCACCATTAACGCATTTGACGATAGTCTTTATACAAAACCCGCCCAAGCGCTCTCAATCCCATAACCTTTGAATGGGATAAGCATCAAACTTGACATCTCTGCTAATCAACATAAGAGAGTGATTGATAGCTTGAGCGATTAAAATTCTGTCAAATGGATCACGATGATGTAGAGGTAGATAGCGAATTTGTAAGGTGTCAGCAAAGGAAATAGGCAATAAGAGAATATCTGAAGATTCTAGCTCAGCACCAATAGTTTCATAGCTTCGTTGCAGTGATAACTTCCCCAGGTTCAACTTAATAGCAATTTCCCAGAGACTAGCAATACTCAGATAAACCCTATCTGCCATATCAATTATGTCTCTGAGGTTATTAGACAAATTATCATCATTTTCAGACAACCAGATAAATGTGTGAGTATCTAACAAAAAATTACTCATTACATATATTGTTCAAAATCTTCCAACGGCTCATCAAAATCATCGGGCAATGGCAGTACAAATGTACCCTTTAAAATGCCTGAACGACGTTTTTTGACAGAATGATGCTCCTGGGGAATATCTTGTGAGTGGTTCTCGATCAGATACTTAGCATAATGTAGAAGTTCTTGTTTAAGAGATTCTGGCATTGCCACAACCGTTTGCAAGATTTCTGTGTCAATATCCATTTTTTTTGGCTTACTTTATGTAAAATAATCCCAATGTTATTGCCTGCTCTACCATTATATCATTGACATCAATTAAAGATAGCTCAATCCCAGAATAAGATTTACCCCTGTTCTAAACTTTTCCACAAATACCAACAAGCAATAGTGCGGTAAGGCTTCCATTTCTTCCCTAACTCTGCCACTGATAAGCGAGTAGGCATTTCTGCCAAATCATATAGATTCTTAATCGCTTTACGTACACCCAAATCCTCAACGGGAAGAACATCTTGACGATGCAAGGTGAACATTAGCAGCATTTGAGCTGTCCAAATTCCTACCCCCTTTACCTGAGTCACTATCTCGATAATTTCTTGATCATCCTTGGTCTTTAATTGCTCAAGAGTTGGCAAATCTGAGAGACTTTTTTGGGCTAAATCTTTAAGGTAGCGAATTTTAGGGCGTGAAATCCCTACTTCTCGCAACCTCTCCTTCGGTGTTTCCAGGATAGCTTGAGCTTTCTCCTCCGTTGAGCCATAATCCAGGTAAAGTTGCAGAAATCTTTGGTAGATAGTAGCAGCAGCCATAGTAGAAATTTGCTGTGAGATGATGCCTTGTGCGATCGCGCTGATTAAATCTGACTCTGAGGATAGCTTGAGTTGGCACAACCCTATGTTAGAGATAAGTTTACCTAAGATGGGGTCTGATTGCTGGAGAAACTCTGTGGCAACACCATAATTTGGGTATGTTGAATTGGGAGACATTTGGGAATTGGGAATTGGGAATTGGGAATTGGGAATTGGGAATTGGGAATTGGGAATAGTAAGTAGGTTGGGTGCAGCGCTAGCGGAACCCAACAAAATATAGATCAGCGTTGGGTTTCACTTTGTTCAACCTAACCTATATTTAACTACCACCTACCACCTACCACCTACTTATACTGATTCCAAGTTAATTGAATATCCGAAGCCATACTTTGTCGTAACTCAAGAGGCAGCAAAACTTCCACCTTGGAACCCAAGGCTCGTAACCATCTCATGACATAATAGTCTGTAAGTCGGTAATCGACTTGGTAGTAGATATCGGTGGTAGGTCGAGATTGGAGAACTTCTAACAGAGTTTGTCTTTGTTCAGGATTAGGGGTATATTGCTTAATTAATCTGGCCGCGCGATCGCAATCAATCGCCTTGAACTTTTCGTGAATGCTAATACCCTGGATATAGCTTTGATGAAAATCCCGCTCAAATCGCAGGAGTAGCAATCCGGTTTCTTTATAAAAATCACAACCCCAAGCTTCTTTTAACATACTGTTGACGGTTTTAGGGGTAGGCAAGCGATTGGCTAGATATTGCTCCCTTAATAGTTGGGGGATACGGGGATCTTGCCAATCTAGAGGTTCTAGGTGTTGAGACATAATGCGATCGAGGCGATATTTGTACCAGTTGATTTCATCTCTGGGAGTGGTACCATAGCCACAGAGATATTTGGCCCGTTCCATAAAATAGATACAAACAGGATAAACTACGCACTCCTTAATCCGATTTTGGTGAGCGCTATAGTAGGTTAGTAGTAGAGGGAGAATCTTGCCAGAATCCCAAATTTCCTGTAGCTCACTCTGAATTTGATCTACTCTATCTTCAAGATAGCTTGATTCCGGTACGACATAATCCACATATAAGAAGACGCGATTATTGTCTTCCTCTACTTCTCCTGCCGAAATTTTTCCCGCTAAGACGGGAAAACTCGGATCGAGAAAACTCAACTTACCTAAAGTGCTAGCTACATCAGCTTGGATTTTCGGAGTCAAGTTGGTATCCATACTATAGTTATCTGATTTACTAACAATGGGTAAACTATCCTTGCGGCAATATTGCTTACTCCTACCAGTAGTATTGGTTAGCCGTTGCAGCCAATGGCGACTGACTAATAACTCAAAATCGCTTTGCAGTGATTTGCGCACCTGAGCAAAGAGTCTTTCGGCTAAAAGCGGTTTTATATCGGAATCAGAGATAGGGATTTGCTTTTGTAAGGAATGTTGCCACTGTTCAATTTCCACTTCATACTCCAATAACCATTGCCTAGTTATTTTGTTACAAGCACAATCAGGGTCTTGATGGTTTTTGATATCTTCGAGTTTTTCATCCTGGTGATTGTCACTAAAGAATGCTTGACGCCAATCTGCATAGGTAAAGGAGTTGGGAAGAGCAGTATATCCATCGTCGCCGTAGAGCCAACGTAATAATACCCAAAGTCGCACGGCACGGGTAAGATTCTGACTTTGGTCTAGGGAACCTTTGGCGAGTTTTTGTAATAGTGTCGGGTTGGGAGGGTTGTTAAAAATAAAATTCACTGTCAGTTAGGGAAGAATTTGTGTGGTTTCTAGTAGTTCACCAATTCGATGTTGATAGGTTGTTCTCTCCGCGTCTCCGCGTCTTCCTCACCTGTCAACTTCAGTAGATGGACTACTAGGTTAGCAGCCATCGGAATACCCCCCTTCCGATAGAGTGTAATAATTGGCATGAAGGTTAATAAATTGGTTTGATGAGTACATCGGAATTAGAGCAGTACCAAGTTGATCATTTGTTTTTGCTGGTTGGTGAGAATCCGTTGCCAAATTATGTGGCGGCAAAAACTTTACTTAAACAAGGTGGCAAACCCTATCTAGTCTTCACCGAACACACCCAAAAACCTGCTAAACGTCTTCAAGACATATTAGGCTTGGGTGACAACGAAACGGTTCCTTTAGATAACAACGAATCCAATCCTTGGGAAATACAAAAGAGGATTCGAGCCAAAATCAAGGACATTCAAGACAACCGAGATAATGTGCAATTTGGACTGAACTACACAGGCGGAACTAAAGCAATGGCTGTTCATGCTTATCAAGCGTTACTTCAGCCTAGACTTGAAGGTGCTAGATACAAGCTTAACCCTGAGCCTATTTTCAGTTACTTAGATTCCCGGCAATTAAAGATGCTGATTGACCAGCAGGCTAATCCCATGCCTTTAGATATACCTAAAGAGCTCCTTGATTTTTCTCTGGACAAGCTTTTTAAATTACATGGGTTTAAACTCAGTAAACCACCTAAAACTGAAGTGACATTTCCTGATTTAGTAGAAGCTATAGTCAATCACCAATCTGAGTGGAAAACATGGTCTAGTGAGGTACTATCTCTAGAAGCAAGAGAAAAAGAAGAAATAGGAAGTGTACAAAATAATAATAAACCAGAGAAAATTATTAAATTAGGTGATTTGAAAAATGCTCCTGAACTTAGGGAAATCGAGTTACATCTTCAAAAATTACCACAAGTTATTACTGATATTATGCAACAGAAAAATCTATTAACTGAACAAGGTTGTTTATCTATACAAAAAATAGAAAATTCAGAAATTATCCCAAAGCCGAGCAAGCCAAGGAGGAAATATCCAGGGGAGATTTGCAAATGGCTTGAAGGAGTTTGGCTGGAAGATTATGTTTTGCAAACATTAAAAAATATTCAACAGGAAGAACAGGAAGAGATTGATAACAACAAAAAAGAGGAAGAAGAAAGGTTAATAGATGAAGTAGGAATGTCCTTTAATTTTCCCGAAAATGCTGATATTGGTTATTTTGAATTCGATGTGGCATTTTTACGAGGATATCAACTTTTTGCACTATCCTGTACAACTGATACAGAGCCTGGGTTATGCAAGCTAAAGCTATTTGAAGCCTATCGTCGAGCGCGACAGATGGGAGGAGATGAGGCACGAGTTGCTTTAATCTGCTGCTGTGACAAGCCTGAGAACATCAAAAAAGGTTTTAGGTCGCAAATTCCAGATAAGAAAGTAAATGTTTTTGGTTCTGGTCATCTTGCCAACTTATCGGCAGAACTAAAAGCTTGGATTAAGGAGGTAGATAACTAATGAGTCAATACATTGCCACAGTTATTGATACTACTGGCATTCAAAAGTATATTTTCGGCAGTAACCGACTGAAAGAAAATGTGGCTGGTTCGTACTTGGTCAAGTTAGCCACTGACGATTGGGTAAAAACATGTTTAACAGATCTGGGTAATGTTTATATCCCTAAGCATAATCCAGGTCAAGCTGAACCCCGCATCAACACAGATCCTACAATTATTGCTGAGTTAATCTACTCCGGTGGTGGCAATACATTTTTACTATTCCAAGATACGGAAGATAACTATGCCAGAAAGTTTACCCAAGCTTGGAGCAAAAAGGTATTAGTTGAAGCACCGGGACTTAATGTGGAAATTGCTCATCAATCCTTTGACTGGAATCAGAGGTTGTTACGAGATGTGATTGAAAATGACTTAATCCAAGGCAAGCTAGACAGACAAAAAAGAAACCCAAGACCTTCGGCTCCTTTATTGGGATTAGGAGTCACAGTTAACTGTATTTCAACTGGACTAGTGGCAGTGGAGACACGAGAAATTGATGGACAGACGAGACCAATATCAAGAGAGGTGGTAAAAAAGCTCGATCAAGTTCATGAAGCTAACGGGGAACTGAGAAAAATCCTCTTTGACCCTCGCAAACCGAGAAAGCGCAGGGAACAATATGATATCCCACGAGATGTTGACGATTTAGGACGCTCAGAAAACGAAAGCAGCTATATCGCGGTAGCTCATATTGATGGTAATCGGATGGGAAAAAGATTTGAGGACTATGGAAAAAGGCAATCGGATAACCGAGAATTTATCATAGCAATGCGAAAGCTTTCTTGGGGGGTCAGTGAAGCTAATCGCAAAGCACTAGAAGCTGTGGGTAGTGCCGTAATTAAGTTGATTGATGAAGAGAAATTTGAGATTAAAGAGAACTACTTGCCATTTCGTCCCATTGTGTATGGTGGTGATGATGTTACCTTTGTCTGTGATGGACGCTTAGGTTTATCCTTGGCAGTGAAGTTCTTAGAAAAATTTGAAGAATTTACTCAAGACTTACCTGATGAAAAAGGTAAAGCCACAGCTTGTGCGGGAATTGCGATTGTTAAAACTCACTATCCTTTTGCACGATCCTATGCGCTAAGTGAAGCCTTATGTAGTCAAGCCAAACAATGGATGAAAAAAGAAACAGATAACTATGAAAAACCATTGTTTTCTGCTCTTGATTGGCATATTGCCGCTAGCGGTTTGTTGGGAAGTATTGGGGAAATTAGAAAGCGGGAGTACCTCGTCCAAATTCCTGAACTCGATCAGCCTGCTTCTTTGACAATGCGTCCCATGCGATCGCATCCCTGCAAAAATCAATGGCGTACTTGGACTGGTTTTGCCAAGGTAGTCAATGATTTTAATACACACCAAGACTGGAAGGAGTGCCGCAACAAGGTTATGGCTTTGCGGGAAGTATTGCGGCAAGGGAAGCAAGCAACAGAGCAATTTAGACAAGCATACAACTTAGACAGTCTACCAGCTTTTCCCGAAGCAAATTCTGTTCTGGCAAAAGAAGGTTGGTACGATATCTGTGGCTATTTTGATGCCATTGAAGCAATGGATTTTTACACTTCTTTAGAAGAATAATTAAATGAGCACCTATATCCTTAAAATTAAACTTCTAAGCGATACTACCTTTGGTCGGGGTGATGGAGTAGCAGGTTTAGTTGACCAAGAAGTAGAACAAGACCGCTATGGATTTCCCTATTTGCGAGGACGCACCCTTAAGGGATTGCTGAGTGAAGAATGCGATAACTTAATAGCCGTGTTACCTGATGAGCATCAGCGTCAGCATTGGCAAAAAATCGCCAATAATTTGTTTGGTGTACCGGGAAGTACCCTTGAAACTCAAGCAAAAATCCATGTTGGAGATGCTGGTTTACCCAGTGATTTACGTCAGGCGATCGCAGCACAGTTAGATGCAGAACAAGACAACAAGCGAAAAAATCCTAGATATAAACCTACTCTAACTTCTACAGATATTCTGGAATCTCTGACTAGCATTCGTCGTCAAACTGCGATCAATCCAGAAGATGGTGCATCTGCGGAACATAGCTTGCGATCTGCTCGTGTAATTTTGCGAGAATTACCTTTTGAATCCAAACTTTTATTTGAAACTGAACTTAATACAGATTCTGAAGAAGATCAAAATATATTAGCGCTTTTGGCAGTGGGTACATTAGCACTGCGACGGATAGGAAGTGGACGAAATCGAGGTCGGGGTCATATACAGTGCAGTCTTTATCAATCCCAAAATGAAATTACCAAAGATATACATTGTATCCAGCGTTTCGGAGGAACAAGATGAAAGCAGTTACTTTTTTATTACACACTCAGCAACCAATTCTCGCGACATCCCTACAGGGAGACCCCAACAGTGATGTATCGTATCCCTATATTCCCGGTAGCATGATTCGTGGGGTGTTAATTGGTCGCTATCTCAAGGGTAATGGACTACGAGCAACTGATGATATTTTTTTAGATACTCAGCCTTTCCCAGATGTAACCAGATTGTTTTTTGATCCACAGAAAACCCGTTATTTGAATGCTTATCCCGCCGATATTCAGCAAAACCGTACTTTACCTGTACCGCGTTCCTGGTATAAGGATAAAGGTGTGGAATTTTCTGAAACCGAAGACGAAACGGTGTATGATTTTAGTAAAATTCCCGTTGATGAGCGAGAGGAAGACTTATCACCAAAACTGTTAGAGGAAAAATTCTGTACAGTTCAAGATGAAGATGTAGTTTTGTACAGAGTGAAGCGACGCATCAATATTCACAATCAACGCGATCGCAAAAAAGGCAGAGGGACAGAAACTAACGGTGCGATATTTTCCTATGATGCCATAGATGCCAAGCAAACTTTCCATGCAGTTGTCTTATGTGACTCTGAAGAAGACCAAAAAATCATTGAGTCTCTACTGCAACCTGAAGATATCTGGTTAGGTGGTTCCCAAAGCGCAGGCTATGGTCATACCACAATAGAGTCGGTAGCCAATGATAGTAATTGGCAAGAAGTAGGCATTCCGATTGAAGAGCGAATACAGCGAAACGACAATTTAACAATAACACTTCTGAGCGACACAATTGTACGGAATGACTACGGACAAGTAGTAGTAGATTCGGAAGTATTACGTCAGCGACTTTCAGCCTCCCTCAACGTAGAACTTCAACTTGAAGCAGGGGGTGTTTATACTAGCAGTTTAGTTGCTGGAGGATTTAATCGGAAATGGGGACTGCCTTTACCTCACACTCCAGCTATAGCAGCAGGAAGTGTCTTTGTGTTTAACAAAGTCAATCTTGATTTACAAAAAATTGAAATACTTGAGCAACAAGGACTCGGAGAACGGAGGGTAGACGGTTTTGGACGAGTTATCGTCAACTGGTTAGATGAGGAACATACAGAATACAACACAAAACTATCTCAACCAGAAAGTAAATCTGTTAACTCATCTTCACCCTTAGCATCTGAATCCTTAAAAATAGCTCAAGACATAGGGACAAGAATAGTAAGGAAAAACCTGGATCAACTGTTATTGAAGCAAATTAGTTATATCCAACTGCTCAAGAAAGAGCAAATTTCCAACAGCCAGCTTTCTCGGTTAATGATTGTAGCGAGAAAAGCCTTGTCTGACCTTGATATCGAGAATAACCAGCCGGAAGGCGAACGCCAAACTATTACAGAATTAGCCGAACCTGTTCGCGAGTTACTAAGTAATTTACCATCTAATGCTCGCAAGCAGTTTGAGAGTATCAGACTAAGCACAGGTGAAAGACTTTATGAAAAAATTTATAATTGGCTCGATGATCCAGATAGCTGGCTTAAGGACTCTTGGCGTAGGGATTCACAAACTAAAAATTTAGTGGCTTCCGATCAGCCAACTGTGAGTATTGCTGGTGTACCGCAAGGCATTGATAATTATACAGCTCTAGAGTATTCACTGCGCTTAATTATGGCAGTTGCCAAAAAGACCATGAAGGAGAAAAATAATGACTGAACTGCGCCATAAGTCAAACCGTCATATTGTTAAGCGGATTATTGTACGCGCCACTCTAGTGTTAGCTACCCCTACTTGTCTGGGAAGCGGTGATGCAGATAGTCCAATGGATCTGTCGTTGCTTCGGGATAGTATCAGTAACCATGCTTTACTTACAGGTTCATCGATTGCGGGTGCATTACGGAACTATTTAAGAGAACGTAATCAAGGCTATGAAGAAAGTGATCGCCGTCACAACTTAGCGGCAAAACTGTTTGGTGATTTATTTGCTTACCAAGATGAAAGGGATAAAACTGAAACAGAAAAGATTCAACTCAAGGAACAGGATAGTCAAAGTCCTTTAATTATCGATGATGGAATTAGCACTCAACCCATCAAGGCTGAATTGAGAGATGGAGTTAAAATCAATAGTATTACTCGCACCGCCGCCGATAAAGCTAAATATGACCTAGAATTATTGCAAGCTGGGACAGAATTTCCTTTAAGTTTTGAATTGTTGATTGAGAAAGAAGCCAATCAGGCTGATTTACTCCAAGGATTAGCGATCGCACTCCAAGGCTTAGAACAAGGTGAAATCAGCCTGGGGATGAAAAAGCGGCGGGGTTTCGGTTGTTGTCAGGTCCAAGAATGGCAAGTCTGGAATTTTAATCTGCAAGATGCAAGCGATCGCATATCTTGGTTACTTTTTGATCGCGAATGCACCAACAAGCTACCCGTTATTACCAATAAAATTGCTGATACTTTAGGTGTGGTATTAAAGGAGGGAGAAGATAAACGCGATCGCTTCTGTCTCCACGCTAAATTTATCTTAGTCGGTTCTCTCTTGATCCGTTCTGGTCAAGATTCACCTATATGCGCACCGGATGTTGTACAGTTGAAATCTCATCGACCTGAGCAATCAAAGGAAGCGGTTGCAGTCTTATCGGGTACCAGTTTAGCTGGAGTCTTGCGCCATCGTGCTGAACGGATTGTGAATACT
>JAAHHL010001020.1 GCA_010672185.1 Caldora sp. SIO3E6
TTGGCGGCAAATATTAATTATGATTATGAATGGACAATTTTTAACAAGAACAGCTCATCATTATTCCAGGCTTAAATAACTACATAATCCATTGGTTGTTTTTGGCTGACTTATTCAGCAGACCCTAATTAGGGTTTGCTGCATAAGTGTGTAAGCCATACCAGAGAAGGCTTTCAATCATGCAGCAAGCCAAAAAAGTCCAAGGTTTTGGCATCAATGGGTTCAATTTCCTTGCACTTTCAATACCCATAAACCCCTTTAGAGACTATTCTCTTCTCCTATTCTCCTGGCTTCTGGCTCGGAGACTCCTGGCTCCTATTCCCCCAACTACTTATTCAGCAGACCCTAATTAGGTAGTGGCGCGACACAGCTAAAAATGTAGGTTGGGTGGAACGAAGTGAAACCCAACACAATGTGCTCCGGCGTTGGGTTTCGCTATCGCTACACCCAACCTACTCATTCCATCATTTTAGGTGTGTCACGGCAGTAGTAGGTGTTAGGTGGTAGGTGTTATATGACATCTTCTAGAGATTTGCCTCATCCATAACCACCCCAGCAAGCAACCCAAGAAGTAATGGGGAAAATCCCACCAGGCAAAAGTAGTACCCAGAAATATTTTACCAACCCAAGTGGTACGAATCTCTGCTAACACAGGATTTTGCCAAAGTTGTATAACTTCTAAGATACAGGTGATGCCAAACACCCACAGAGGAATTCGATTAACTGCTTTTGAGGTAGGTATAAGCAAGAAGAAAAACAAGCACCAGAAAATTTCATAGAGGATATCACCGGAATAATCATTAACCCATTTATGGAATAAACCATCGTAGGATTTAGAAAGAAAGCCGAGAGGAGTTATGATTAGTAGCGATACGAGAATGAGTAAGCGTTGTTTTTTGAGGAAAGTCATCAATTTTATTCCCAATTCCCAATTCTAAATTCTAAATTCTAAATTCTAAATTCTAAATTCCCATCAATCGCCTGGTTAATTAACTCCACACCCTGCTCCACTGTCTTAACCTGAGTTAACTGATTGCGCAATTCTACCGCACCAGGAAAACCTTTGGAGTACCAAGCCAGGTGTTTTCTGGCTTGACGGATGCCGCGATCGCCTTTATATTCCCAAAGAGCTTGTAGATGTTCTCGTGCGCATAGTAGTTTATCTACTGGGGTTGGTGGCTGCCGCTTTTGTCCCGTTTTCAGGAAATGGTCAATTTCTCCGACTAAAAAGGGATAACCTAGGGTTCCCCGGGAACACATTACCCCATCAGCGCCGGTTTCTTCGAGGCATTTCACTGCTGCTTCCACAGAAAAGATATCCCCATTAGCGATAACTGGAATCGAGAGAACTTCCTTAACTCGCCTAATCCATTCCCATCTAGCAGCACCATTGTAACCCTGGGCTCTCGTGCGTCCATGTAAGGTGAGCATTTGTGCTCCAGCAGCTTCGAGTCGTTGGGCAAATTCGAGAATATTGATTTCGTGATCATCCCAGCCTATTCTGGTTTTCACAGTTACAGGTACAGGAACCGCCTGCACCACGCTTCGCACGATTGCCTCAGCGACTTCTGGTTGCTGCAAGAGGGAAGAACCACCGCCTTTTTTGGTAATTTTGTTGACGGGGCAACCCATATTGATATCTACGGTATCTGCTCCTTCCGCTACTGCCTTCTGTGCTGCTTCTGCTAAAAAATTGGGGCGACAGTCAAACAGTTGGATACTAATGGGTTTTTCGTTAGGGTCTACCTCCATAATCTTAAGTAGTTCTTTCGCATGGCACACCCCTGATGCATGTACCATCTCTGTGTACATCATCGATTCTGGAGCATAGCGCCGCACTAGTCGGCGAAACACCAAATCCGTGACTCCAGATAAGGGTGATTGTAAAACTCGGCTGTTGACTTCTAGGGAACCAATTTTGAGGGGAGTAGTTAGGGTTTGTGGCAATTTGGAGGACATGGGAATTGGGAATTGGGAATTTAGAATTTAGAATTTAGAATTTAGAATGGGTAATTGGGTAATTATACTCAATCTGCATATCGAAGAAATATTTCCTGAAATTACCTACGAAACTGTTGCCTGTTGCCTGCCTTCAGTAATATCCTATATAACTCTCACCGGATTTTGTATTAGCTATGATGGCAGGCAATTGGAGGTATAGCATTGGTGAAAACTGACACTTACTCAATTAAACAATACTGTGGGTTCTTCCTCAGTTTGGGAATGGCTTTCCTTGCTACAACGAATCAAGCTTATGCCCAAGATGACAAACCACAGCTTCAGACAATCCCTGTTACTGAGGGGATTTATATGTTAAAAACAGAACAAGCGGGAAACATTGGTGTTTCTGTTGGCGAAGATGGTGTCTTCCTCATCGATGATCAACTCGCCCCTATGACTGAGCAAATCCGCACTGCGGTTAGTGCCATCAGTAACCAACCTATTCGTTTTATCCTCAATACTCATTGGCATTTTGATCATACTGGTGGCAATGAAAATTTTGGGCGTGCAGGAGTTGTCATTGTTGCCCATGATAATGTGCGCCAACGCATGAAGGTGGATCATTTTATCGAAGCTTTAAATATGGAGATTCCCGCTTCTCCATCAGTAGCACTTCCAGTAATTACTTTTAATGATAGGGCAACATTTCATCTCAATGATGACGAAATTCAAGCTTTTCATGTTGATCCTGCCCATACCGATGGAGATTCAATTATCCACTTTCAGGAAGCTGATGTGATTCATGCCGGGGATATTTACTTCAACGGGATTTATCCTTTTATTGATCTTAGTAGTGGGGGTTCTATTGAAGGGATGATTGCAGCGGTGGAGAAAATTTTGGCCATGGCAGGTGAACAAACAAAAATCATTCCTGGTCATGGCCCGCTGTCAACCCGCGCTGAACTTGTAGCCTATCGGGATATCTTAGTAACAGTTCGCGATCAAGTCAAGGCCGCGATCGCTCAAAGTATCTCCCTAGAAGATTTTATTGCCTCAAAACCGACAAAAGACTTTGATGCCACTTGGGGTAAAGGATTTTTAACTCCAGAACAATTTCTTACAATCGTCTACACGGATTTATCTCGTTAAGGTTGTAGTGGTGCGACACAGCTAAAAATGTGGAATAGATTTTTGGCTTAAATCCTTGATTTATAAGCATTATAACCGATAGGATAAATTCTTAATGCCTTCTTACTTGTTACTTTTTACTTGTTACTTTTT
>JAAHHL010001021.1 GCA_010672185.1 Caldora sp. SIO3E6
TAGGAACTATTGCAAGAGTGGGGGGTGAAAGCCTATGTGGTGGCACCCATGTTTAAAGGTGACCAACTTTGGGGCTTACTCATAACTCAACAAAATTCTCAAACCCGTGATTGGGAGAAGAGTGAGGTTAATTTGCTGGTGCAGATGGCAAGGCAGTTGGGGATTGTGCTACAACAAGCTGAATCCTTTGAGCAAATTCAAAAACAGTCCCAGCAGCTCAAGGAGGTTGCGGCAAGGGAGAAAGCAGATAAACAAGCTCTCCAGGAAGGGGTAGTACAGTTGCTGACGGCAGTACGACCTGCTTTGAGTGGAGACCTTACTGTTCGGGCTCCTGTGACAGAGAATGAAGTAGGCACTGTTGCCGATGCTTACAATAATACCCTGCAAAGCCTGCGTAGTATCGTCAAGCAGGTGCAAGCTTCTTCTCGGCAAGTCAGTCAAACTTCCCAGGAGAGTGATAAGGCGATCGCGGGTCTTACAACTCAGGCTCAGCAACAGTTTGAGTCCCTAAGCCAAGCTCGGTCGCAAATCCAGACAATGCTCAATTCTACGGAAGCGGTGGCACAGAATGCCCAACAGGTAGAGGCTGCTGTTCAACAAGCAAACCAAACGGTGAGCCAGGGGGATACGGCGATGAACCGCACTGTGGAAGGTATTCTGGATATCCGGGAGACGGTGGCAGAAACTAGTAAGCGTCTTAAGCGCCTGAGTGAATCTTCCCAGAAGGTTTCCCGGGTGGTTAATTTAATTGGTAACTTTACTACTCAGACCCAACTACTGGCGCTGAATGCTTCCATTGAGGCTACTAGGGCTGGTGAGTATGGACGTGGTTTCGTGGTGGTTGCTGATGAGGTGCGATCGCTAGCCCGTCAGTCAGCGGAGGCAACTACTGAGATTGCCCAGCTAGTACAGGAAATTCAAGCTGGCACAGCGGAGGTTTCTCAGGTGATGGAAACTGGTATTCAACAGGTGGCTCAAGGTACCAATTTAGTCAACGATACTCGCCAAACTCTCAATGCGATCGTTGAGGCTACTGCTCAAATCAGTCAGTTAGTAGAGGGTATCACTCAAGCAACCCAGGTACAAACCCAGGAGTTCCAATCAGTCACTGAAACGATGACTGAGGTGGCAGGAATTGCTAACCAAACTTCAGCAGAAGCTACAGAGATTTCTTCTTCCTTTAAAGAGTTACTGACAATGTCTCAAGAACTCCAAGTTAGTGCTGATAGGTTTAAGGTTGATTGAGTTTGAGGGAATTGGGAATTGGGAATAAAAAATCTTCCCTCCTGTTCCCTTTACTCTTCCTGAATCTCCAATCTATATCCCTGTAGTCGGCTGTTGGATTATTACTCAAATCTTTCACCAACCCCGATAATCCGCCAGGGGTTTAAACCCCTGGCTCACAGTTAAAGTCGTCTAAAGACGACTGGACAAGGGTTTTACCTTCAAGAAACAAGGCAGAAGGCAGTCCTCATGAGTGAGCGCGTCGCTCACCACCAATTATGAAAGTTGCACTTTAAAGTCAGAGGGCAGAGGGCAGAAGAGAAGAGGATTTTGCTTGTTTCTTGAAAGCGCCCAACGGGCGGCAAGCCACCCCCTAGGTCGGGAAGAAACAAGTCACAGCTAGAACCTATTCCATGTACATTTATAAGTGTTCTGACAGTTAAGAGCAATTAGCTATTAGCAATTAGCAATTAGCCATTAGCCATTAGCCAGAGTGTTTCTTCAGAGTTTTAGTCCACTTGAGTGGACTTGAGCTATTAGCCCGGAGTTTAAACTCCGGGTGGGTTTTGAAACTAATTGAGAGTATAGACCTCTAAGTCCTCAAAATCCGGTATTCCCATCTAAGCACTTCCATTCCCAATTCCCTATTATTTATAATGACTAATCAAAATACTCACGAACAAAATTATCATTTCTTTCTAGAAGAAGCTTCGGAACTATTACAAGTTATTGAACAAGACTTGCTCGATATTAGAGCAAATTATTCAATTAACAAAGTCCACAATTTAATGCGGACCACTCATACCCTTAAAGGAGCAGCCGCTAGTGTAGATAGAGAAACAATCAAAACCATATCCCATTCTTTTGAAGATATTTTTAAAGCCTTACTTCAACCTGATGTATCAATCGATTCAGAAATTGAAGCTTTATTATTTGAAGGTTATCAATGTTTGCGTCTATGTTTAACAGCTGAGTTTACTGGAGAAAAAATCAATGAAGCGGAAATTTTAGACCGAACTGCGACGGTTTTTGCCCAACTACAAGAAAAGTTGGGTGAATGCTTTAACCAGGAAACTCCCATCCCTAGTTCAGCAGAATTAGGTTTTGATATTGCTCAGTCTATTTTTGAGGTAGGGGTTAATCAACGGTTAGCAGAAATGTCAGCAACGCTGGCTAGAAGTGACCTCACTGAAGTTGCTCAGACCCTCAGAACTCAAGCAGAAGTTTTCCTCGGTTTAGCCGAATCATTGGGTTTACCAGGATTTGGGGAAATTGCTGAAACTGCGATCGCGGCTTTAGATACTAATCCAGAGCAGGCGGTACAGATTGCTGAGGTAGCGTTGGCTGATTTCCAAACAGGAAAAGCGGCGGTATTGGAAGGCGATCGCATTCGAGGGGGTGAACCTTCTTTAAGGTTACAGCAATTGGGGAATCGGGAATTGGGAATCGGGAAACCCCCCCTGTGTCCCCCCAAGGGGGGAAGGGAATTGGGGATTGAAGTTTCCCCAGTTAATGTTCCTGAATCTGAGACTAAGACTGAGGTAGATGAGGTAAGTAGTGTTGATTCAGAGTTAGTTGAGAGTGAATCAGTAGCACACGAAGTTGCTGAGCTACCATTGGAAACTGAAACTATCCAGGCAGAAACAACTTCCTCGGCAGAAATTTCTCCTCAGGAATTGGAAGAATCTACTGTTGAACTAATTACTGCTCAAGATTCAGAAGTAGTTGCAACGGAATTGGAAAATCAGGAAGCGAAAGATTCTCTCCTAGAAAGTATTTGGGGAGGAGCTTTGGTAAGCCAAGAGATTAAAGATTCCGAATCAGAAGAGTCTCTAACTGTACCAGCTGCTGTTCAAGAATCAGTAACTGAAGCAGACACTGGGGAAGTTAGTAATAGCCAAGATGCAGAGTTAGTGGTAACTCAAGTAGATACTGGAGAAGAAGTAAAACCGCAGCCAAAAATCAACCCATCTCAGACAAATAAAAATCAAGTTCCCC
>JAAHHL010001022.1 GCA_010672185.1 Caldora sp. SIO3E6
GTTCCGTGTCTGGAGGTCAAAGGTGTGTTCTTACGATCAAGCGAATATAAGTTTAATTTTCATTGGTTGTTGGTTGTTGGTTGTTGGTTTTTGGTTGTTGGTTGTTGGTTGTTGGTTGTTGGTTGTTGGTTGTTGGTTGTTATTAGTCATTACTTATTACTTATTACTTATTACTTATTACTTATTACTTAAAACAACCATGCCTCCTACGGTAAATACTAAAGCTAATGCGGATGGAACCAAAGGTATCCAAACAGCTAGTTGGGAGAAAGCAAACCAACAGCAGCCATACAAAACAACAATCGAGATGCTCAGTACTACTGCTTGGTGTAGTGATGTTTGTAAGCGCCAAACAATGACCCCCCCAGTCAAAGACCAAAACCATACCCAAAGGACATCACCCCACAAAGGTAACCAGCTTAAAAGAGGTCTATTATCTTCAACAGCACTGATAATTTGACTGACTGCATGGCCATGAATAAATAGTCCTCGCATATTACCGTAAGGAGTTCCATGGGGGTCTTTAATACTGGTAGCTGTAATACCGATTAACACAACTCGTCCCTTAATCCAGTCTGGTTTCAACTTATCGTAATTATTGTTTAAAATATCTCTAACTGTAACTTGCTGAGCAATCTGAGCAGGGTCATCAGTATGGCGATAATTGAGTAAAAGTTGGTTTCCTGCTTCATCAAAATTTTGGTATCCTCCACTAGGTTTTTCCAAGCGTTTAGCCATAACTGAGCCAAATTTCCAGTCATTTTCTACAATGTCTACCGGAATACTCTTAGCTTTTAGGTATCGGTAAGCTAATTGCCAAGCAAAGGAGTAATCAGTCTGACAAGGAGAAGGTTGATCCATAGCATTTGAGGTACGAGAGAAGAGATAACGACGGACGATACCTTGCTGAGTTTTACCTTGCAGGGGGTCATAAAACAAGTCAACAAAGCCTCTTTGTTCTTCTGGACTTTGAGAAGGGGGTGCAGGACTTTGTTCTGGGCTATGATTAAATGAGCAGATGGTAACAAGGCTTTCATTTTCCTTAAAGTGCTTAACCAATGCTTCCTCTCCTGGTGGCACGGGTTGATCTCGAACCATATCCAAGCCAATAACGAAAGGTTGATACTGCTCTAATTTATCCAGAAGTTGAGCTAGTATATGATCTGGCAGTGGCCAACGATATTGGCGTAAATCTTCTTCATCAGCTCCAACAATTAACAGGCGCTTATCTTTTGATTCTCTTGGACGCATCTGCATCAGAGGGTCATAAGCATTGAGTTCCCATGACTGAAGTATCCCTAGCGATCGCACTCCCATAACTAATAAAGTAACACCCACAGAACTAACAAATACTCTGCGAAGCCAAGGCCAAAATAGTCGAGTTCGGAACCTTTCCCAATTCAGTGGCTCTTCTGTGGGGTTTTGAAATACTACAGGCAGTGAATTAACTCCAGGAAATTCTTTGTTGAAATACTCTAGGTTTTGCTGTGTATGACGCACAGCTGTCGATAAAGAAGTTTTCTGATGAGGAAGCTGAGCTAGCAAGGCTTGCCAAAATTGTGCTGAGGAAGTTTTTTGCTTAGGAAACTCTTTGAGCAAGACTCGTAAAAACCCTTGTGCTACTGACTCTGGCACTAGCTCCCGCATAACAATTATATGGGGGATATTAAACTCCATGAGCTGATTAGCCAATCCTAAGCCACTACAAGAATTAAAGATAACGAGTTGGAGTCTTTTATCAGCAGCTGCGGTGAGGGCATGTTTGAAGTCATGACATTCTAAAATATTGTCCAAATCACTCTCAATCTGTCCCCTCATTTGACCACTTTTATCCTTGCGGCTAGAACTATGCCCGGCATAAACCAGGATGTCCCAACCTTGCTGATCCCGCAACTGTTGACACAATTCTTCGAGTTGAGGATTTTTCAGAGGTACAGCAGCTACATCTGGTAAATTGTTGAGTAACTCCCAATCTTCTTGATTCTGTACTCCTTGACCTAAAATACATAAGACTCTCATTTTTTTTCCAGGAGTAACCCGGTTAGGTCTAATTACTGATTCGTAACTCGAACCCCAAAAAATCAATCCTGCCTGGGGATGTTTCTGGAAAAAATCCCATTTATACCAGTCAATCCGCCGCAACAGAGAATCATCACTAGTCTGAACAATCACCATTATTTCCTGATGATCACTAATGCCATGAGACTTGAGGGATTGAATCAGTCTTAGTCGAATTTGTTCAAAATCGGGAGATTTAAACCAACTGCTGACTTTTGTTTGCAGACTCTCATAAGCAGCCTGACATTCTTTTGCCAAAGAACTGCGAGACCTTGGTACTGCTTTTTTCAAGAATGCTGAACCATCTCCGCGAGGTTGTAATACCAGCCGTTCGTATTTTTTCCTCCAATCGACCAATAAACTTTCTATTAGAGGCTCTCCTGCTAACCGGAAGTTGTCTGAGCAAATGGTAGCATTACTATTGCGTATACTAAGATTAACATCAAATCCTGTAGTAAAGTCACCTCTAGAGAAGTTTAAAGTAACAGTGATCACGGCTCTTTGCTAGTAAACGATTAGACAACGAAATCTTCAGTGACTTGAGTATCAGGCCAAGCAACCTGAACGCTAAATTGATCTCCTCGCCTTACTTCAGGTAATAGCAATTCTAAATAAGAGTCAAGCTCTTCCGCTGGCAGTTCGATAGAATCTGAACCAGAACTCACCACTAGTTTAAGACCTAATAGATCAGTTTGGTTGTCAACAGACCTGACTTCTAAACGTACAGCAAATATTTCCTCACAGAGGGGTCTCAAGGAGACAATCATTGCCACAGGATGATCATTGATCTTGATTTGTTTTTGCATACTTACCGCTGCTTGGGGGTGATCAGGAGCAATAAACCCTAAACTTTCCGCCGCTTTCTGGCAAATCCACTGTTCTTGACTAGTTGCTAATAATTCCAACAGGGTATTGATAGCATCTGAGTCTTGGGGGTTAACTTGTCCTAATTGGGTAGCAGCTTGTAGACGAAGATAATCATCTTGGCTGTGAACGCGACTCCTAACAACACTAAGGGATGTTGCTGCTAAAGGTTCCGGAATAATCTGTTGCCAACCAGCATTGAGAGCATCCCCAAAATCTTGCTCTAGCCATTGACTTAACCTGACTAGTGCCTTGCTTAAGGTACTGGTTACTGATAATGTTGCTGCGGAGAGCGATCG
>JAAHHL010001023.1 GCA_010672185.1 Caldora sp. SIO3E6
TAGTTGACCGTGCAGGACGGGTGATGGTTCAGCCTGACTTAAGTGTAGCAGGACATCCGAATATTTTTGTTATTGGTGATTTGGCAAATTTCCCCCACCAAAACGACAATGGCAAACCTCTACCAGGAGTTGCACCAGTAGCAATGCAACAAGGAAACTACGTGGCGCGTTTGCTCAAGCAGCAGCTACAAGGAAAGACTCTATCCCCCTTCCACTACAATGACTACGGCAGTTTGGCAGTAATTGGCAGAAATACCGCTGTCGCAGATTTGGGCTTTGTCAAGTTTGCCGGTTTTCCTGCTTGGCTGGCCTGGGTTTTTGTTCACATCTTATTTCTGATAGAGTTTGATAATAAACTGTTGGTAATGATTCAATGGGGTTGGGACTACCTAACCTGCCAAGGCGGAGCACGCCTGATCACTAATCAGGACACAAAGCCGTCTCAGGCAGTGGTAGAAGAGGTGGTAGGTGTTAGGTAGTAGGTGGTAGGTGAGCGAAAAAAAGGGTGGGGAGATGGGGAGATGGGGAGATGGGGAGATGGGGAGATGGGGAGATGGGGAGATGGGGAGATGGGGAGATGGGGGAACAAGCAAGAACTGATAATTTTTTGAGATTTAGCTTAGTAGTCCAACCAAAATTTCGCTCACCCGTAGGTGGTAGGTGGTAGAAGGACAAGGGAGACAAGGGAGACAAGGGAGACAAGGGAGACAAGTGGAACCGATGCACTATGCACTATATATGCAAAAATTAAAATACATCCAAAGCGTAAGTTCAATTCCCAATTCCCAATTCCCAATTCCCAATTCCCAATTCTTCATTCTAAATTCTAAATTCTAAATTCTAAATTCCATGAGTTCTCTACCCAAATACCGCCCCAAACAACTCTCTCTTGGTCCTTTAGAGACAGAAATTTTACAGATTGTTTGGGAACTAGGCTCTGCTACTGTTAAGGATGTGCATCAAAGGATTTTGGCTGATCCCAACCGAGAATTAGCTTATACCTCAGTCACTACAGTACTGCGTCGCCTTACACAGAAAGGTTGGTTAAGTTGTGATCAAAAAGAGCGTGCTTTCACCTGGAAACCTCGATTATCTAGCCAGGAAGCACAAGTAATACAAGCCCATGAGCAGCTCAACCGCTTTTTAGCAGTAGGCAACCCAGATATCGTTGCTGCTTTTGCCGATAGCTTAGACAATGCCAGTTTAGAACAAATAGAAGCGATCGCATTGCGATTAAAAGCAGTCCGTCAAGCAAGACAGGAGAAACGGTAATGCATCTACTGATGATTTTGGCAGCGTTAGGGCTAGTTTGGTTGCTGAGATTAGCTTGGAAGGAACCAACGGGTAACTGGAGCCAACGCTGGCAAAGAGCACTGTTTTTTTTCCTCTTACCGCCCCTACTTCTAATGATGACAGCTATTGCTGTACTTTGCATGGGTCCCCAGGGAGCAATGATGGGGCTACGCACCGGTTGGTTAAGTTACTGGCTAGTTTTCGCAGGGGTAGTTATTTCCCTCTGTTACTGTTTGAAGTTAGCTGTTGAAGGTTGGCAGTCTGTACAACAAGTTCGTCATTATCCCCAAATTAGGTTGGGGAATGGGGAATGGGGAATAGGGAATGTCTCTGAAGGCAGGAGGCAGGAGGCAGAAGGCAGGAGGCAGGAGGCAGAAGGCAGGAGGCAGAAGGCAGAAGGCAGGAGGCAGAAGGCAGAACCCACCCCTAACCCCTCCTTGGAGGGGAACCGGAGGCAGGAGAGAAGAGGATTTGACTTGTTTCTTCCTTTCATAACGGGAGCAGCTACGTCTGCGGGAAACTCCTGTTCAACAGCTCGTTTGCTGGAAAATTCCACATTGTTTATTGCTCAGATTGGCTTTTGGCAACCAGAATTAGTAGTTAGTCAGGGACTATTAAACAAACTCCAACCAGAGCATTTAGAAGCCGTCTTAACCCATGAGGAGGCTCACAACTACTACCGGGATACCTTCTGGTTTTTCTGGCTAGGTTGGGTACGCTACTTTAGTGCTTGGTTACCCAATACCGAATCATTATGGCAGGAACTACTGCTCCTGCGGGAAATTCGGGCTGATGGTTGGGCAGCACAACGGGTAGACCCCTTGCTGTTGGCAGAATCACTGCTGATGGTGGTAAGTGCTTCAGTAATAGGAGCGGAAAATTTCTGTGCCGCATTTAGCTGTGCTGTTCCTCGTAATCGCCTACAGGAAAGGGTTGATGCCCTTTTGGGGGAGGTACAGTATTTTGCTCCTGCCAATATTTGGACTTGGAGTTGGGTAATTTTAGCTTTGCTTCCTCTAGTTGCTGTACCGTTTCATGGTTGAGTAGTAGGGTAGCCAGGGAAGTAGATTTATTTGAGGTGAGGATAGATAAATGCCTGATATTGTTGATATTGCGGTGAGTGCGGGTTCTTTCGAGACTCTAGTAACCGCTGTTAAGGCAGCTGGATTAGTAGAGACATTGAAAACTCCCGGCCCTTTTACTGTCTTTGCACCCAATGACGATGCCTTTGCCAAGCTGCCGCCGGGAACGATACAAACCCTGGTGCAGAATATTCCTCAGTTAAGCAGAATTTTGACGTATCACGTTGTCTCTGGCAAGTTAACCAAAGCTGATTTGGAAAAAGTGGATTCAGTTACCTCTGTTGAAGGTTCACCAATAAGAATTGATACTTCTGAAGGTTTTGAGGTAAAAAATGCCACTGTTCTAGCCGCAGATATCGAAGCTGATAACGGTGTTATCCACGTTATTGACACAGTAATTTTGATGGGATGATTGAAATCAGGCGATCGCAAGCATAAACTTGGTAGATTGGGCAAGATGGTAGTAGTAGGTTACTAGAATAGTTCAAAAATATGACACAAACATTAACTGAAATTGCTCTACCACCTCCATTTCCCGATCATACTCAATTACCGGAATCTGATGGTATTTTCGTGAAAAATTTTCAGGAGCATCCTCAAAGTCTTATTCTGACAGATTCAATAAATTCAACTTTGCAGCAGCTTCATCCAGATGGGCAGTATTGCATTGGACAAGACTGTGGTATCTACTGGCGAGAAACTGACCCCCCAGAGAAGGGAGCCGAAGCGCCAGACTGGTTCTACGTGCCGGATGTGCCCCCCAAATTAGATGGGGCAATCCGTCGCTCCTATGTACTGTGGCGAGAATATATCACACCCACAATCGCTCTAGAGTTTGCCTCTGGT
>JAAHHL010001024.1 GCA_010672185.1 Caldora sp. SIO3E6
TGTAGAAGAATAATAAAGTTGGACAATTTCAGCCAGACAAACCCTTGATTTTTCGTTCTGCATTGCTGCCCAACAGAAAAAAAGTTGAACAATAACTGGCTTCTGCCGGGTTAAGTCTACCCCTGAGTGCAATTAAAAGTGGTTGAAGTGAATAAAAAAGTCAAACAATTTATCGAAAGTGTGCTCTTATAAGCCTAGAAGTCTGTTAGTGGGGCTCCAGAAAGCTTAAAAGCAGGAGTTACTTCAAAGACTGCCAAAAAGCTTCAAGCTTGCGTAGTCTATTCCTTGGGTTGAGCCAACTATAACTGCAACTGAGCTTAAATGCTGTATCCTGAAACTTCTGTCTTTGTGTTTCCCCACATGTAAAGTACTTTTCTTCCCACAATTGACCGTAGGACTCAATTCGGTCAAATTGATACATATCGAGTTCAGTCCGATAAGTACCACTCCGGCTGTATTTAAACCCACAATTACACTCAAAAATTCCTTGAGGATGTTCGAGATAAGCATAAGGTACCTCTCTGTGTCCCTTTTCTGGTATTACTAGTTTGGTCACCACAGGTTGGAGATAGTTTTCACAAGCCGGATTTAGACAAAGCCAAGGACCCTTACCAAAAGGTTGATACAAAAAATTGTTTTTCCAAAATTTCTCAAGGGAATGGTTCAAAAATCTAATCATTAGCAGATGCATCACTGGGTCAAAAACTCTGGGAAACAACTGGAGAACTTCAAATAATAGTGGATTATCCTCACTGACATCTATACCCAGAACCTCAAGAAATTCTCTTCCATAGTATGAGAAAAACCGCCGACGCAAATCTTCCTTATGTACCCAATCGTATGTAGTAGCCAAACCTTCTTGTAAAGTTTAATAACGATATCAATAATCCCTTGGCTCTCGTCATATATAGCTGAGCTAATTTCTTCAGTCAAAGTCACATACTCTTTCGTCCACTGGAACTCCCACATCCCTTCTATAAAAAAATTCCACTCCCGATTATTAGACATGCGATTCCAAATGACCCCTCCTTCTCCCACACCCCTTTTTGCCTTGACCGCAGTGCATATTCCGGTCGCAAAAGATTCCTACCCAGGTAACCTTGCATAATTAATACGCAGACTACCTGCTGTAAATCGACGGTTTTATTCAGGGGGTCAAAATATCTAGACAGTCGTTCAATACAATGAAATCTGTAAGGGGCTTCTAGTTCCCTCTCTTCATGAGAAAAATGAGGTAGCCTTGTAACATACTCGACAAACTTCTCTCTAGAGAGAATAGGAGGTAATGCCTGAATCATCGGATTACTATTGTATTCGGGCAACTTGTGGTCTGTGTATTGAGCTACAGCAGCCCATTCACCGTCAGGAATCTTCACCCAAGACCACTCATTCTGTATCTCCACTTCTGCGCTCCTGTCGTTTCTGCAAAAGAAGGTCTAGGTGGTCAGGCTGCAATGACTTTGATACAGCGCACTCAACAATAATTGGAGACACACCTTGAGTATTGCTCAAGGGAGTTGTTTTGGCTAATTCAAACCCCTCGTTTGAACGTCTTTTAGTCTTTTCAAAAGCCCTATTTTCTCTAATACCAGCTACTTTTTGTCTATTACTGACCGCCTCATCAGCAGTTACTGAGCTCATTTTTTCAGCTCGACTGACTACACTTTCAATATCAGCGATTAAGTCAACCTCTTCTTGAAGTTCATGACCTCTATTTTTCTGCTCAAGCATCTCTTCAGTTGCTAGCAGATACTCAATCTCCAGGAAATTTTTCTGAGAATATCGCTCTAATGGGTCGAGAAGAAAACACTTCTCAAAGCTTCTCCCATCGGGAGAGCGAAGATAGATGAAGTTAGAGTTTCTTGGGTCGTAAGAAATCAAGAGTGATTTTTCATCATTAGAGAACATTTTGCTTCTAGCTTTCTCAAACCAGAACTCTCTTGAGGCTTTTTCACAGGTATAGTACATGCCCTTAAACTTAATGCCTCTTGCGGTGATAGTCGCTTTATCCGTTGGCATTAGATTTAACTTGATGATATCTTCAGGAAAAGTCCTGAGCCGACCCGAACGATTTAATATTCCCCACTTCCATAGCTCTATAGGGATGGGATGGACATTATCCTGAATCATCATCTCTTCCCTGTCATAATTAGCCAGGTAGTGGTGATTATTGTGGTAGCGAATTAAGTGGATAATAATTTCCGTAAATTGGTCGAGGTCAACTCGGCTATCCAGGCGATAGTCTCGTCCACCCCTTTGTCTAAAATCTGTGTCTACATAACCGGGCAAAAATGGTTTGACATATCCCCCAATTGTGCGGAAGTATCTTTCTACTAAGCCTTTCCAATCCGCTCGATAAGACGCTGCATTCTCAATCCTTACATTAAGATTAGGGATTAATGTCTCGACCTTCATTCCTGCCAGTTCGCCTCGGTCACCCAAAATTGCATCTGGGATGTGGTAGCAAGGCCACTCCGTATCAGAGATGGTAATGCCTACTTCTCGACAAAACTTCACCTTATCCGTGGCTGCGTTGGTTAGAGCCATCATTGCACCTGTCCAAGAAGGACCCTCTAAACCCACATAAACACCTACTATCATCCGGCTAAAGACATCAATGATTACATAAATAACTGGTCTACCGATAATCCAGGTGCGGTTGTATTTGGAAACCAAATATACGTCAGCAATTGTGGCATCAATCTGGTATCTTGAGCCTGGTCCAATGGTTTCCATCCTGTCGGTTCCCTTGATAGCTCTATGTTCGAGGGCATATCTTTTGGTTCCTTTTCGAGATGTAATTGTCTTTCTTATATCCTCTTGTTCTCTTTGATACCAATATTTAAACTGAGTGAATGTCGGTCTTTGTTCCGGGGGAATTAAAACGGATTTTTTGACCTGGTTTTCATCGCAGATTATTTCCTCAGCATAATACTGTTTAATCATTAATTTATAAGCGGTATGCAAAAAATTTTGTTTAACGTTATTGTCAAATTTAGTGATAGCAATTCTAAAAATTTTCCGGTCTGATTCGGTGATATTAATTCCAATGCCAATTCCAGCTTCTTGGGCATATTTTCGGGGTCTTCCTCTTTTCTTTAAGCCAGATTCCTTATTCTTTCCCTTCCCGCCGCAATTGGCATAATCAGGTAGCAGGGCATTGGGATTTTTTCCCCTTTGCCAAAATCTTCTCAAATATTTATAAACAGTTTTTTCG
>JAAHHL010001025.1 GCA_010672185.1 Caldora sp. SIO3E6
TGAATACAGAACTTAGTTACTCAATTTGATTAATAGGCATGAAAAAATATGGCTTAATGGGTCTCCATTTTCTATATCTTGACGTCATACAAGTTCTTGTGCCAAACTTATGTAGCTCTGTTTGTATTAATAAGCAAATGCTCAGAAATCTAAACTAGACAATGAGACGATACCATGAGTGACAATGAGCGGCTTAGCCAAAACAGCCCTGTTGCCTATATAAACTGGACTAAAGTTTCAATCGATGATGAACAAGAATTTGTAGAATACTGTAGTGAAGTGGCTTTGAAATTGGAAAAAAAATCTGGATTTATTTGTTTAAAAATCAACAAAGAAATTACAGAAGAATATGAAGTTACAGAAGAGCATGAAATTAATTGGTTTATTTATACTGAGTGGAAATCTAGTGATGATTTAAATTCTGCTTTGTCAAGTCAAACTTTTAATTACTTGTTAAGAAATTGGGAATTTAAAAATAATGAACCTCAGTATAAATTAATAAAAGATAGTTATAAACGTAACTTATTTTTTAAATTTATTCAATCACCAGCATTTTTGCTTATCAAGAAGTTTTTACTAAAAAAAGTTACTCTTGAACTTCTTTTAGTAATAGCTTGGTTGTTAGGTATAATGCTTGCTATGGCAATTCTATTTTTAAGGTAGCTAAGGATAAGAGTAAACATGAAAGGAGTCTTAGTTTTTGCATTTTTCCTAGGAGCTCTATGGGACGCTACAACAAGCTTTCTAGGTATAGTTGGAAGTTTTGGTGTAACTGAATTCAACCTTGATAATCTAGGTTCTATTGGTGTCTATATAACTGCTTTAGTTGGTAGCGGTATTGTTTTAGCATTAAGTTTATTTAGTTCTAAATTTTGGGATGAGAATGTAGATGAAGAATTAATAGTATTAAGATATTTTCATATAGCCTCTGTATTTTTTGATGGTTATACATCATATTTAGGAACTGCTCAGAATATAATCTTGAGAAAGGGAAGTATTGGCTTTATAACTATAGGTATTGCTGAAGTTTGGGACAATATTAACTTTGAACAACAGCTAATACTATTGTTTTTAACAGTTGCTGTCACAATCAGTCCGATTATGTTGTCTAGAATTTATCAAAAGTCTTTTTAGTGCCATCACAACAAGATCCAGGTCTAAATAGCCTATACGTTAGTAGTCAAATTACCACCTATATTTCCTTAAAGAAGCTTATCTTGTTCTAATTTATCCAACTCTTCCTCTGCAATCTGATACCAGCGCTGTCGTAAATCGACTTCTTCTGGCGTGTCTCCCAGTATCTTCTTCTCTAATTCGGGGTACTCAGACCAGAATAATTCATCAACTTTCTTATTAAATTCAATTTCAGAAATTTTCAGAGCTTTGCGGCGCTCAATAATACTTTCCTGCCGCTTCTGCTCCGCTGAACTCACCAATGTACTAGGCGATGATTGTGGGGTCTGTTGTAATTGGTCTGGTCTCATTGTTTTCATTGCCTTGTATGCAATCCCGACACTAACTACAACAAAGAAAGTTATGCCTACACCAATCACTATGTCCCTGAATTCACGGTTGGTAGACTTGATGCGGATGTTGCTTTGATTAATTATACTATTGAGTAATTTACCGGGGGCTACAAGCTTGGTTTTCATTCCAGAAATTAGGCTAGCAAACTTAGAAGGGCTAGAGGTTCCAAGAGCTTGGCGCACTTCCCTAGCTGACTGGTAGCGTTTTTTTGGTTGATAAGCCAACATTTTATCCAATACAGTCTCTAAAATTGGGCTAAGACTTATCTCCTGACGCCAGTGCCAAGTTGCCTGAGAAGAATCATACAGTTCTTGGGGTTCCTTACCAGTTAGTAACACCAAGCCTGTAACTGCCAAAGCATATAAATCACTACTTGCAGAAAATTCTCCTCTATTCATTTGTTCCTCTGGAGCATAACCATTCTTGCCAATTTGAGTACCGATAGGCAAACTACTGAACTGGGATATGGCGGTTACTGCCACCTGCTTAACAGCTCCAAAGTCGATTAAAATCGGCAACTTATCAGACTTCCGGCAAATCAGGTTGTCTGGAGAAATATCTCGATGAATCATCCCTTGGGAGTGGATATACTCCAAAACTGGTAAAAGCTGGAGAAAGAGTTGTATTACTTCTACCTCACTAAACCGTTGATTTCCTTTAACAAATTGGTTGTAGCTTTGACCTTCGACATAATCCTGCACCAAGAATAAGTATTCATTACCGTTAAAAATGACTTTACGTAGTTCTCGGAAGCAAGGTATTTGAGGATGTTTAAGCTTAAAGAGTATATCTGCTTCTCGCTGAAATAACTCTTGAGCTTTTAGCAAATGATTGGTGCTTTGGAGTTGAGGAGCAAATTCCTTGAGAACACAATATTCATTGCCCCGATTAATATCTTTAGCTTGGTAAGTGCGTCCAAAGCCACCTTGTCCTAATTTACGGACAATTTGGTAGCGATTCTCTATGACTGAGTCATTAGGAAGAGGTGAGGGGTTATACATAGTTGAAAATCAATCACGAGCCAATGCTGTCAAACTCTTAATGGAGATCAACTGAAGTCGCTATAACACTGATTCAGTATTGGAGATAAGCCGAGTTTATCATAAGGATAACAATAAAATATTAGCATTTATCCCAAGTAAACCCGATTTCTGAATCGTGCTCTATAGAACCTTACAAGATTCTAGTCTTTCCCCTAGATAAGGGGCTCCGAATTCCCAAATACGATCTGATACTTTTAAAGGAAAATATCCTGAAGGTACAGAAAGTTGGTTAGTAATGTTTTTTTGCCTATTATTGCTAGAACTCCAGCCTACTGTAGCACGAAAATGGTCAGCAACATCTGGATCATAGACGCCTAGTTCACCCCCTAATTCAATCCAAATCTGTTTTTGAGTACTAAATCCAAAGCGATCATCACTGTACTGAATCCACAATTGCTCTATGTTGCTTAGGTCAGTACAGGGAAACTTGTTAATGTCTTTGGCATCTAACCAACCTTTTTTTTGACGATGAGTGAGTAAAAGCATAACCTGAAACGTTTCTTCATCAGCCTCAGAAAAGTTTTCTGAGCTCAATAGTTTTTCCAGGGTACTGTAGTCTATCTCCACAGGGGGAACTGGTGAGCTCTTGCGATAAGATGGTAGATATGGAGCATACACATATAGTAGTATCAATAGAAAGACAACA
>JAAHHL010001026.1 GCA_010672185.1 Caldora sp. SIO3E6
TCTTGTACTTCACCTGGGGCTCCTAATTGCTTTGCCGTCTGGTCATTATAGGCAACTTCAACACCCCCAGCATTGCCAGCACGAACACTTAGTTTTTCTTTGGCAACCCAAGTACGTTGTGTTCCTTCTGGTAAAACACCTTCAAACTCTATCTTGCCATCTACTACTACTCGAATCCATGACTCAGCTTTGAGGCTAACGTTCACTTGTACCTGCTTTCCCCCTGGAGATTTTTGTGATACATTGGCGGCCTTGTTTGGTTCTATCTTCTGTTTCTGTTCTATCTGCTGTGCATTTTCGGGTGCTGGTAATTGGTCAATCTGTTCCCGGATATTTATGGGTTGAATCACTTGGATCGCAGAACGTTTGACAAAATAAGATAAGCCGTTCACGGCGCCTATCACCAGAAAAATATATAGCAAGTAGAGGTGAAGAGGTCGTAGTTGAGCAGCTCTCATATGTCTCCAAGAAGGTCTAATTAGCTTGATACCTTCTCCTATAGGAAAAGTACTGGCGAATTCCGTTCCGTCTAAGCCTAAGGCATCAGCAAAGCGCTTGATAAATCCCTTAATGTAAACTGGTTCTGGTAATTGGTCAAGCTCTGCCTCTTCAATCGCTCGCAACAGCCGTGCCTGAATTCGAGTTTTTTGAGCTATTTCTTCTAGGCTTATGGACTGTTGAGTACGGAATTGGCGCAGGCGAGACCCCAATTCTTCCAACTTTTCAGTTTGTTCTTGGTAAAAATGTAATTTACTATACTTCATAAATGGTACTCCTTAATATCTGCTGGCACTTTTACCGATGTTAGGTGGACTTGATTGTAAAGGGAGTTAATTTCAAGCTCTTGCAAGTGACGGTAGCAACCACTAGATAGTACAGATTCCTGTAATGTAATCGTACCGATTGCAATACGATGCAAATTAATGACCTGATAGCCTAACAGTTCTGCTACACGACGAATTTGCCGATTTCTTCCCTCCTTTAGCACAATTTCCAAAAGAGTTTCCTTTCGCCCTTGCTTGAGTACCTGGACTTGAGCCGGTAAAGTTTTTTTCCCTGCTAGATTAACACCTTGACGCCAAAGTTTGAGTATTGATTCAGGGGGATAATCTTCTACCCAAACGTGATAAGTCTTAGCAATGTGATAGCGAGGATGAGTAAGGTGAAATGTTAGTACCCCATCATTGGTTAGAAGTAATGCACCGGTAGATTCTACATCAAGGCGTCCTACGGGATGAAGTCCTTGATCCCTGGCTAGTGTCTTTGGTAATAAGTCTAGAACTGTAGTTCGATTCCTCGAATCATGGCAAGTGGAAACTACTCCAGCAGGCTTGTTCAGTAAAAGATAAATAGACTGAGGACGGTTGCTAGGTTTGAGGATTTTGCCATTAACTTCTATCAAGTCCGTTTCTGGATTTGCTTTTTGTCCTAGATGTACCTGGTTGCCATTGAGCCGAACCTGCCCAGCTAAGATCATTTTCTCTGCTTGACGTCGTGAGGCAACACCCCACTGGGAAATAATTTTTTGTACTCTTTCCTTCATGGTTCGACTACGGTGTAACTGGATTCATCAGTGACAATGGCAATGTCCGGAGTGGACTACTATCCTACAGGAACTGTAAAGGGATATTAGCCGTCCTCTAGCATCAGCCCTAGCCTAGCAACCAACTAGAATATACTATGTACAAATATTACAAGAATGTGGAAAAAGATTTGACTTGTTTCTTGTCTTTTCTGTAAAGAAGGTTCCCAGGCCGGAGACTCCCAGGCAGGAGGCTCCCAGGCAGGAGGCGAGGGAAGGAGTAGGAGGTAGTGTTTCTTCTATTTGATGAGCTGTTGACTACTTACAAGGCAGTCCCGATAAAAAAATTTCACCACCAGGTTACGAAAGTAGGCTCTTCCGAAGCTCCCCTCCTGGGACTCACAAGGGTAGGTTTTTAAGATTGGGCGTGAAAATAAGACAAGGAAGGAAAGTAGGAAAGTAGACAAGGAGGATTTTCGACGAACAACTGGGATTTTCAGTATCTGGGATTTTTTACAACCGAACAGAAAATTGTACGGTTTTCCTCCCTTGTCACCTTGTCTTCCTTGTCTTGTCCCAACCCGAAAGTAAAAAACCTATCCTTGTCAGGGAGTTGGGGGGTGAGTTTTTCTCCCTATTTACAAGCCAGACTCCCATGAACTTTCACCTCACAACGTTAAAATGAAAATTTCTTTGTCTCCGCGTCCCCGCGTCCCCGCGTCTATTTTCAGATTAGGAGGTGAGGATAGCTTCCAAGTTTGTTTCCTAAAAGATGTATAATGACCGATTTAAGAATATTTATACCATACTTGGTGTTTGAGGTGTTATGGTCGTTGAAGCCCCGAAAGTCTTGCAGCCAAAGCAAAGCCGCATTATCAGCACAATATTGACAAGGGCCTTGGAGCTATGGTTGAAATCTCAGACTGAGCAAGTTGAAGCTCTACAGTTACAAATCTTTGGGGGTAAGCGCCAAGTTCTCACAGGTCATATCCCTTGTGTTTCTCTAACAGCCAGCCATGCGATATATCAAGGTTTGCATCTGAGCCAAATTCAACTTGAAGGTACTAGCATTCGTATCAATTTTAATCAGATACTCAAAGGCAAGCCTCTGCGACTTTTGGAACCAGTACCGGTGGGAGGCCAACTTTTACTTTTGGAAAGAGATCTGCAAGCTTCATTGCGATCGCCTCTATTATCCACTGCTTTGACCGATTTAGTTAATACCTGGCTCCAGTATGACCAGAGCACTAATTTAACCCAGCAGTTAAAAAATCAACAAATTAGTTGGCAACAAATCAAGCTTGATACCGACAGGCTGACTCTCACCGGTACTTTGACGGGTACTACTTACCAAACAATTCCACTAGTAGTTAGTGCTGGTATTCAACTAGCGGCACAGTCTTTGGTAAGACTGACTTCTCTCAAAATTCAGACCCATCCAGAGCAGCCACCCCTTAATTTAGATGATTTTGTCATAGATTTAGGTTCAGAAGTTAAGCTCCAAGAACTTCTTCTAACTCCAGGAAAGCTTCTCTGTCGTGGCAGCCTGAGGGTGATTCCCTAGAACTAAGCTAACTTCAAGCACTTTACCGCTAATTTGAGCAACAACAGCCACAGTCAAATGGGACAATTTCGAGGATAATACTAGGCAAAATAGTTAATAGGAGAACTTGAGATGCAGAAATACGT
>JAAHHL010001027.1 GCA_010672185.1 Caldora sp. SIO3E6
TGCAAAAAACTTGTAGTTAAAAAATGGGTAGAGGGTTGATTACAATTGTGTTCTTCTTTTGGGGATACAGCAGTATTGAAACCTCTCGACATTTATCAGTACGAATGAACTACTTATATCAAATAAACTTGAACACTCTATGTTACCATATTTTGGGCAAAACTTAAGATGCGTTTACCCTGCAACAACCGTTTAGTCCTAACTTGGCATCGATGTTGAACTCAGAGCCGGAGAAAAAGCCCACATCATTATGAAACTTTTGCCTGATTTCCAATAAGGTCGGCGCAATTAAAAGTTCAGAACGAGCTTTTTCTGTATTGATAGCGTTAGCAAGGGGAATGTTTCGTTCTAAGGTTTGGTGGAGAAATTCGCTGACTTCGGAGGGAGGAGTATCTACAAAAAGGTTTTGCGACTCATCGACTTTTAAGTCAAAAAGCTCCCTCACCTGCGCAATTGTTCTAAATTCGCTGTAGGTCATGGCCAACCACCGGGCGATCAAGGCTTGTTTTGAGCAGTTAATTATAGTTGTTTTGAGCAGTTAATTATAGTTATAGCAGCTCTACTATCCTTAAGATACATTTGATCCCCCTAAATCCCCCTTAAAAAGGGGGACTTTGAGTTAGAAGGGGGACTTTGAGTTAGAAGGGGGACTTTGAGTTAGAAAGGGGGACTTTGAGTTAGAAGGAGGACTTTGAGTTAGAAGGGGGACTTTGAGTTAGAAGGGAGACTTTGAGTTAGAAGGGGGACTTTGAGTTAGAAAGGGAGACTTTGAGTTGAAAAGGGGAACTTTGAGTTAGAAGGGGGACTTTGAGTTAGAAGGGGGACTTTGAGTTAAAAAGGGAGACTTTGAGTTAAAAAGGGGGACTTTGAGTTAGAAGGGGGACTTTGAGTTAGAAGGGGGACTTTGAGTTAGAAGGGGGACTTTGAGTTAGAAGGGAGACTTTGAGTTGAAAAGGGAGACTTTGAGTTAGAAAGGGAGACTTTGAGTTAGAAAGGGAGACTTTGAGTTAGAAAGGGAGACTTTGAGTTAGAAGGGGGACTTTGAGTTAGAAGGGGGACTTTGAGTTAGAAGGGGGACTTTGAGTTGAAAAGGGGGACTTTGAGTTAGAAGGGGGACTTTGAGTTAGAAAGGGAGACTTTGAGTTAAAAAGGGAGACTTTGAGTTAGAAAGGGGAAGTTTGAGGATTGATAGTAAGTTATATTACTAAAGGTGAGGTTTAATCAGGCTGAACCGTTCTGATGAGCTTTCCCTATTAAAAAAATGAGCAATCTCGCCATGATAATTTCTCTGCAAATTCAGAACTTTGCTTTAATTGACAAACTAGAACTAGAATTTGACTCTGGCTTGAATGTCTTGACAGGCGAAACCGGTGCTGGTAAGTCAATAATATTGGATGCTATTGACATCGCTTTGGGAGGAAAAGTCAGTCATCGGCTAATTCGTACTGGTACGCAACGAACTCTGGTAGAAGCTACATTCCGAGCAGATGCAGCGTTGATTGCTTGGTTGAGTGAACAGGAAATTGATTTATTAGACGAGACTGATTTAGTCTGTAGTCGAGAGATTGCTATACCTCAGGGAAGTTTGCGATCGCGCACCAGGGTGAATGGGGTTTTGGTTAACCGCAAACTAATAGAGGGACTGCGGGAGCGCTTAGTGGAAATTACGGCTCAGGGTCAAACGATACAACTGATGCTTCCGGAACTTCAACGGGGATTATTAGATATGTACGGTGGTTTACCCCTCAGCCAACAGCGGGACCGAGTAGGAGTCGCTTACCTTGCCTCTCAGGAAGCAGCAAAAGCTCTGGAAAAGCGGCGTCAGTCGGAACAAGAACGCTTGCAACGGCTTGATTGGTTGGAGTACCAAATTCAGGAACTCGGGTCTGTTAACCTCACCGATGCTTCGGAATTAGAACAATTAGAAATTGAGAGTCAACGTCTCACTCATGTAGTGGAACTACAACAACAGAGTTATCAAGTCCATCAGGCTCTTTATCATAATGACCAAGATGGTACTGCTAGTGCGGATTTATTAGGGAAAGCAGAAGCAACTTTGAAGGAGATGGTGGCTTATGATACTCAATTACAGCCATTATTAGACTTAGTCAGTGGGGCACTGGCGCAGATAGTAGAAGCAGCTCATCAAATTAATGCTTATGGAGAAGGATTAGATACGGATCCAGAACGTTTACAAGAAGTAGAAGAGCGTATAGTTGTTCTCAAACAAATTTGCCGCAAATATGGACCAACCCTGGCAGAAGCGATCGCTCATTATGAGAAACTACTCTCAGAATTGGCACAGCTGAGTGGGAAAGGTCAATCCTTAGAAGAATTGGAAGCAACTTATGCCCAGTCTCAGGAAGTTTTGACTGATGAATGTACTCAACTAACTCAATTACGTCGCACTGCGGCAGCGGAACTCGAAAAAAAGTTAGTAGCAGAACTCAAACCCCTAGCGATGGAAAAAGTGCGCTTCCAGGTAGTGATCAATCCCATTGAATCCACAGCTAACGGCGCAGACCAAATTATTTTCTATTTTTCTCCTAACCCAGGAGAGAAACTACAACCTCTATCTAAGACCGCTTCCGGTGGGGAAATGAGCCGTTTTTTGCTGGCACTGAAGGCTTGTTTTTCTAATACCAATGACCTGGGTAAAACCCTGATTTTTGATGAAGTTGATGTCGGAGTATCTGGACGGGTAGCGCAAGCGATCGCTCACAAGCTTCACCAACTGAGTCAACAACATCAAGTACTTTGTGTGACCCATCAACCTTTAATTGCTGCGATGGCAGACAGGCACTTCCGAGTTGATAAACAAGTGATTGCCCAAGGTTCCTTACCACAGACCATCAAGCAACCTGCCTCCCGTAGAAAGAAAAAAACTTCATCCCGGTCAAGCAACGACTCATTGCAGCTTGAATTGAAGGAGCAACTCAGTGATTCCCAACTGAATGACCTGCGCACAGTTGTCCGTGTTAGCTTGCTAGAGGATTATTCCCATCGTCAGGAAGAAATTGCTCAGCTAGCCGGTGGACATTCAGCTCAAGAAGCGATGACTTTTGCTGAATCTCTGCTAACCAAAGCAGCTGACTGGCGGCGGAATTAGAGATGGGGAGATGGGGAGATGGGGAGGTGTGGGGAGTGTGGGGAGTGTGGGGAGTGTGGGGAGATGTGAGATAAGGGAGACAAGGGAGACAAAAAACA
>JAAHHL010001028.1 GCA_010672185.1 Caldora sp. SIO3E6
ATTTGTTTGAGATAATCAATTAAACTATTATCCATAATTTCTCGGACTATCTGCCCAAAAAGAGAGTTTTCTGACTAGATAGCTTTAATATAGTCCTTCTTTCTCAAAAATGAAACAGCCCTGCCCCAGAATTGGGGGGCTAGGGGGGCAATTTCAGTAACTGGTGGACTTTGAACTCTTTCCCCTACAATTGGATTGTACGCCTAACGCACCCTACAGGAGCCGAAGCTGCGATCGCCCTGCATTGGTTGCAGATTGGTTACTTGAGTGCCATCATAAACATAATGGGGAAAGTGTGACCATATGTAAAATGACCCAAACAACCCTTAAACTGACCTTTGAGCAATACCTCGAATATGACGATGGCACAGACAACCGTTATGAACTATTCCTAGGGGAACTGATACCAATGCCTCCAGAATCGGGAGACAACATCTGGATAGCCCTACAGCTAATGTATGAATTAGTCCAACTGGTTGACCGACGCCTAGTTTTACCCACTAATTGTTGTGAACTGCAAGTAATTGGCAAAACACAAAACCGCTTCCCTGACTTGGTAGTAATTAGAGAGGAACATCTTGAGCCAACAAAAAGGCGGCAAACTATTACCCTTAATATGGCTCCTCCACAGTTAGTTGTTGAGGTAGTTAGTCCCTACAGAAGCCAAAATGATGATAACTACAAACGCGATTATATCGATAAATTACATCAGTACCAGGAACGGGGCATTCCGGAATACTGGATTGTTGACCCTCAAGCACAGTCAGTCACTGTACTGGTGTTAGTCAATGGTAAGTATCAGGCAACTAAGTATACTGGCAATCAGCGGATTGTCTCTGTGGCTTTCCCTAAAATGGAACTAACTGCCGCACAAATTTTGCAGACAAGGTAGGCAATCAATAGATTTTCTTTGTGTTCTTTGTGACTTTGTGGTGAATTCTCCTTAATCCTCCTTTCATTTCCAAATTCGGTGCGTTAAGCTATCGCACAACACACCCTACAAGACCCGCGACCACTCTTGGGATGAATAAAACTAACTCCGAAGTAATATCCCTACATCAAATGAATCCTTTGAGTCGCTTCTCTCAGCAAGCAGAGGACTATAGGAAGTATAGACCAAGTTACCCAAACGCCGCGATCGCTACCATTTTAGAGGGACTAGACCAGTCATCGTCAATTGTAGCCGCAGACATTGGTGCTGGTACAGGAATTTCCTCCCATTTGCTGGCGGAAACAGGAGTGCAGGTAGTGGCGATTGAGCCTAATGCCGCTATGAGACAGGAAGCTCAACCTTATCCCCTGATTGAGTTTACAGAAGGGACAGCGGAAGCAACTAACCTAGAAACTGCTTCGGTGGATTTAGTAACCTGTTTCCAGGCTTTTCATTGGTTTAACCCCAAACCTGCCCTAAAAGAATTTCACCGTATCCTCAAGCCAAAGGGAAGATTGGCAGTAGTGTGGAACAATCGTGATCTCAAGGATGAGTTTACTGCTGGCTATAGTGACTTAGTACGCAGGATATCCAATAATCATCCAGCTGAGTCCCGTCTTAATTCTGTAGAACCACTGTTAGCAAGTCCTCTATTTCCCGAAGTTAATTACTACAGCTTTGCTTATCGACAGCAGTTAAACTTAGAAGGATTAATTGGTCGAGCGAATAGTGTTTCCTATATCCCCAAGGAAACCCAAGCGCAGCAGCAACTTATTTCTGGTTTGCAGGAATTGTACGATTACTATAGCCATCAAAATGGTTTGGTTTACATGGCGTACACTACCAGTGTCTACCTTGCACCAAAACCAAAGGGCAAGCGGGTTTTGATCCCCCTAAATCCCCCTTAAAAAGATACCGCTGGCGAAATTCATGTTTGTTTACAAAATGGGGAGCTGAGGGAGCTGAGGAAGCTGAGGAAGCTGAGGGAGAACAATCATATCGTTGGTATTCTCAACTAAATTGGACAATTTATTTCCAAGTGTTAAGTTCGCCAGCGGTATCTAAAAAGGGGGACTTTGAGTTAATCGTAGGGTGTAAAGGGCGTAGGGTAACGCACCGCAGTAGCTAATGGGAATACTCCCCAAGGGTTTTCCCATTATTGTCTTGTCTAGGTTTGAGGGTTATTTTACTGATATTCATCGACGCATCTCGGCCAATCGCTGAAACTATTGATTTCTCGTTGAGATGCGTCGATGGGTTACTGGTAGGGAATTTGAGGGTGTGGAAAGTTGCTTTTTTTGTGAGGATAGGTTATCATCTCTTCAGATGCGTCGATTAGGGTATTCCAAATGCTTTGTTGGTATGGGTTCTAGATAGGGTCTCTTTCCAAAGTAATTCCCTTCCCCAGGGATGGAAACTCCATTACGCGAAGGATCGCAAGACGCTCACTAGCTTTCCAAAGTAATTCCCTTCCCCAGGGATAGGAAAGACTGAGGGTGCAAGCATTGCACCCCTACTGAAAGATATCTCAATTTCCGATAAGAATTAGGGATTCTTGAAAAATCGAATAAGGATTTGGGGATGGAAACCGTAGGGGCGCATTCAATACCATTGGTGTCAACTTAAGCCTAGACATAGCTGACTAGCTGGATTCCGTAACTCACCTTAAGTTTAGTCATCTAAAGATGACTTGAGCTATTAGCAAGGCACTTGAGTTCCTTGTGGGGCATGGGTTTTACTTTAAGTTGACACCAATGATTGAATGCGCCCTTATCGAAGAGATCCCTTATTACCCATTACTATTTTTCCCATTTATTCCTTTGACTTTCGTGCCATTTTTTTGTATTATTTTACATAATGGAATAGCTATGCGCCTGTAGTGTCTGTGGGATGGTTAAAGGCAAGGTGAATCTTTCACAGGTTTTATATATAGAGTATTTTGAACTCTTTCCCCTTCAATTGGGGAACGCATGAAAATTCAGAACATTGGGAATTCAGCAGTGACAATTTGCTCTGCATGAGCTTCAATATAGTCCCAAATCAACCGAGATACCGGACGTTTTTGACCGATATTGCAGTCTTCATGTAAATCCACATAGGGTAGAGGATTGTACTCATTGAATGCACCACCTGTCTCTGCCAGGGGGAGGGAAATATCCGGGGTAATTAGATCAAAGCCCAAAGTCAGGAAGGCAAATTGGCGGGAAAATTTAATACAGCTTTGGATAATACTCGGATGAAGTTCGTCAGTAGAGTCTACCAAGTCTGCAC
>JAAHHL010001029.1 GCA_010672185.1 Caldora sp. SIO3E6
ACCAGGTGGCCAACGTTCCGTGAATGGAATTCAGACGTGTGGTCTTTCCTGTCTGAAGCCCGTGTTGAACAACTAGAGAAAATAGGCTTTACAGCTCCTACACCTATTCAAATCAAAGCAATTCCTGAATTACTCGCTGGGCGCGATGTTGTTGCTCAATCCCAAACTGGTACCGGCAAAACAGCGGCTTTTTCCCTACCAATGCTGGAACAAATTGACCCAGAAATTCGGGGAGTGCAAGCGTTAATTTTAACACCGACGAGGGAATTAGCTCAGCAAGTCAATACCGCAATTCGCAGCTTCAGCAATGACTACCGTTTGAAGATTTTGACCATTTGTGGTGGTCAATCAATAGAGCGACAAATTCGCAGTTTGCAACGGGGTACACAAGTTGTAGTAGGTACTCCCGGACGGGTAATCGATTTGCTTAAGCGGGGGAACCTCAAGCTGGAGCAAGTCAGCTGGGTGGTACTGGATGAAGCAGATGAAATGCTCAGCATGGGCTTTATCGATGATGTTAAGCAAATCATGGAACAAGCACCAGTCGAGCGCAATACTGCTTGTTTCTCTGCTACCATGCCACCACCCATCCGGGACTTAATCCAAAAGTTCCTGCAATCTCCAGTGACACTGACGGTGAAACAAACCCAAGCAGCACCCACTCGGATTGAACAACGGGCTTACATGATACCCCGTGGCTGCTCTAAGGAAAAGGCTCTGCTGCCAATTCTGGAATTAGAAGACCCAGAATCAGCATTGATTTTTGTGCGGACACGACGCTCAGCTGCTGAACTCACCAGCCGCTTACAAGAGGCTGGTTATAGTGCGGATGAGTACCACGGAGATCTTAGCCAGTACCAGCGGGAGCGTTTATTGTCAAGATTCCACAATAATCAGGTACGTTGGGTTGTCGCTACGGATATTGCCGCACGGGGTCTGGATGTAGATCATCTCAGCCATGTGATTAATTTTGACCTGCCAGATCAGGTGGAAAGCTACATTCACCGCATTGGTCGTACTGGTCGTGCCGGGAAGACGGGGACAGCTATCTCCCTAATTCAACCCTTTGAGCGTCGCAAACTGCATCTGATTGAGCGCAAAGTAAGGCAAAAATTAGAGATCACTCGCATTCCCACGCGCTCCCAAATTGAGGCACGACGCCTAGAAAAACTGCAAGAACAGTTACGGGAAGCCCTAGCTGGTGAACGTATGGCATCATTCCTACCCGTAGTCCATGACTTGGGTGAGGAATACGATCCCCACGCGATCGCAGCGGCAGCACTGCAAATGGTTTACGACCAGACTCAACCTGCGGTAATCGAAGCAGATATTGAGTATCAAGTGGAGCGTCCCAAACTCATGAAGCGTCGTCGTAACGAAAAATTTGAGAAGCCTGTACTACAGAACCGATCAAGGTAAACTAGTAATGGAAAGTTGTTAGTTGTTAGTTGTTAGTTGTTAGTTGTGCGGTGCAGCACGGCGTGGCGGCAATAACCCACAAGTTAAAAAGTTAAAAAGCTTCCCTTCCAAGCTTCTTTACCTTCTGCCTCCTGCCTCCTGCCTCCTGCCTTCTTTATTTGATTGCCAACCAATAACCAACAACCAACAACCAATAACCAATAACCAATAGCTAAACTGTGAGTTCCGTTCTGTCTAGTGTTGATGTTCCTGTGGTTCAGGGCAATGCCCCCAGGAATCTTAAATGGTCTGGTCTTATTGAGACTTACCGAGCTTATTTACCAGTAACAAATTCAACCCCAGTAGTCACCCTCCTAGAGGGTAATACTCCTCTAATACCAGTTCCGGTGATCTCCGGAATCATCGGTAGAGGAGTAAAAGTACTGGTGAAATACGATGGTCTCAATCCCACCGGTAGTTTTAAAGACCGGGGGATGACCATGGCGATTTCTAAAGCTAAGGAAGCTGGGGCTAAGGCTGTTATCTGTGCTAGTACAGGTAATACCTCAGCTGCTGCTGCAGCTTATGCTCGTCGTGGTGGTTTAAAGGCATTTGTTATTATTCCCGATGGCTATGTGGCCTTGGGGAAATTAGCTCAGGCTTTACTTTATGGTGCTCAAGTACTAGCAATTAATGGTAATTTTGACACCTGCTTGAAAATTGTTCAGGATATGGCCTTAAATTATCCTGTAACCTTAGTTAACTCAGTAAATCCTTATCGCTTAGAAGGTCAGAAAACAGCAGCCTTTGAGATAGTGGATACTTTGGGAAATGCTCCCGATTGGCTTTGCATCCCAGTGGGCAATGCTGGCAATATCAGCGCCTATTGGATGGGATTTTGTCAATACCATCAACAGGGAAAATGCGATCGCACCCCTCAGATGATGGGTTTTCAAGCAGCAGGTGCATCTCCCCTCGTTAGCGGGAAAATCTTTCACCATCCTGAAACTATCGCAACAGCAATTCGGATTGGTCACCCAGCTAACTGGGAGAAAGCGGTTGCTGCTCAACAAAACAGTCAGGGACAATTTAACAGTGTCACTGATGCAGAAATCCTTGATGCTTATCGTTTGTTGGCTTCCCAAGAAGGAATTTTCTGTGAACCTGCTAGCGCAGCCTCTGTTGCTGGTTTATTGAAAGTAAAAGATCAAGTACCTGAAGGAGCAACAGTTGTCTGTGTACTTACCGGCAATGGCTTGAAAGACCCAGATACGGCAATTGAACACAGTAATAACCAATTACAGCAAGGGGTTAAACCGACGACTGAGGCAGTTGCTCAGGCGATGGGATTAGACAATTAATACCAAATCCAATTGGAGCACATTATTTAGATATTTGTCTTTCTATTCTCCGAAGGATGTCATTTTTCTAACTCTTAACTTCTGACTCTGGCTGGGAACGATCAGTTCTTCGTTCCTTAGCCAGCTGATCAATGGTGTCCCCAATGACAGCAGTTAAGCTTTTGCGGGTTTGGGCATGATTAGTCTGCTCAGTTTTGAGTACCTCAGCTAAGCGATCGCACTCTAGCATTACTTCTTTGAGCTTGGTTCTCAATTCTGCCACAGTTTGCAGTTTGTTAAGCTCTTCCTCAATTACCGAACTTGCTTCTGCAGTATCCGAAGGCAGTTTTGCCCCCTCTCCCTCTAGTTCCCAGATTTGAGCTTTGAGGTCTTCACGTGTATCGAAGCAAAATCATTTCAACTAGGTGTAAGAAGAAAGAGTTTGAGGTTAGCCTAGCA
>JAAHHL010000103.1 GCA_010672185.1 Caldora sp. SIO3E6
TCCCCAGGAGATTATCGCATTAACACCCAATTATTTACTATTCGTCAAGTTCCCATTACTAAAATTGCTCCTGATGAACTAGGACTAGTAGAAGCTACAGAAGGCAATCCCCTAAAACAGGGGCAAAGTTTTGGCAAAATTGTCCCCTGTAATCATTTTCAGGATGCACAAGCATTTTTTGAGCACGGTGGACAAGCTGGTAAACAGTTAGCTACTCTTACCGCAGGCAAATACTACATTAACACCGATATATTTAAGATTCGCAAAATCTCAGCTGTAGAAATTATCGCCGGAGAAATTGGGTTAGTAGAGGCAAAATATGGCAATCCCCTAGCACAGGGAGAAAGTTTTGCCCAAATTGTCCAGTGCGATAACTTCCAGGATGCCCAAGCCTTTTTGAGTAACGGTGGACAAGCTGGTAAACAACTCGCTATTCTCAAACCAGGGCAATACTACATCAATACAGATATCTTTAAGGTTCGTAAAGCCCCAACTATTAGGATTCCCAAAGGTGAAATCGGATTGGTAGTAGCCAACGATGGTGCTGCCATGTCATCAGCAGAAACCCTAGGTAGAGTGGTAGATTGTGACAACTTTCAGAATGCCGAAGCTTTTTTGCAACAGGGTGGACAGAAAGGCAAGCAACTTGCCATCCTGAAAGCCGGGGACTATCAGATAAACACCGAATTATTTACAGTAATTACGACTGCTAATGCCCGAAAATATGCTCAAATCCCAGAGAAGTTGAAGGTTTATAAGATCCAATCAGATATGATTGGCATTGTCACTACCCAAGTGGGAAAAACGCTTCCCAACGAGGAAAGAGCAGGTTCAGAAATTGAGGGACATGGCAATTACCAAGATGGGCAGAAATTTCTTGATTTAGGGGGATACAAAGGTCTACAAGAAGAAGTCCTCTTAGAAGGAGAATGGAATCTCAATCCTTGGTTTGTTGAGGTTGAGCAAGTACCAGTAACTAAAATCGAGCACGAAGAAGTAGGAGTAGTTATCTCTTCTGTGGGGAAAGAATATCACAAACAAGATGGTGACCAGAATGCATCTGTGGATAAGAGTGATGAGAGTAAGTCTCTATATCAATTAGTTGAGCCTGGATATAAAGGAGTTGAAAACAAACCTCTTACAGCTGGTCATTATGCGATGAATACCAGAGTCAAAACAGTTAAGCGAGTTCCAACTACTCAAATTATACTGAATTGGTCAAACAAGGAAAAAAAAGATCCTTCAAATTACGATGCCGAACTCGATACATTGAAGCTCACTTCATCCGATGGTTATGAATTTAAGGTTAAATTTACCCAAATTATTCGTATTGCACCAGAAAATGCTCCTAAGATGATTTGTCTGATTGGCTCTGAGTCTTCAGAAGAGTCAATATCAGCAAACAGCCCTGGAAAAACTAAGAAATATCCAGCGATTAGAAATCTTGTTACTCGCGTACTAACAAAAGTAGTATCTGGTCACTTTCAAAAGGTTGCTGCTGGTAAGACAGCGATAGATTTTCAGAAGGACAAAACTGGTTGTGAAAATGAGGCAGAGACATATATAAATGGCGTCCTTGAAGAGATCGGTGTTGAAGGACGTGGTACTTATATTGAAACGATTGATTTACCGGAACACCTGGATGAATACAGACAGCAAGGAGCAGAAGCTGAATTAGAGCGTGAATTACTTGAAAAACAACAATCGACTGAAAAACAACGCCAACAACTTGTTGAAGAACAACAGAAAACCCAAGCTCAAGAACAATTAATTAAGGCTAAAACAAGGTTGGATATCGCTAAAATGGATGCCCAGACTAACCTTGAGCAAGAAACTGCAAGAGCACAAGCAGATCAGCTACACAATGAAACACACCGTCAGAGGCTAGATATTGATATTTCTGGACAAGAAAGAATTAGTCAAATAGAGGTCAATGCTTTTCGTGAGAGAACTCAAGTTCTTAGTCCTGAACTTTATGCGCAAATCGAGACACAAGGAAAATGGGCAGAAGCCTTGGCTCAGATGCAAATAAATTACCCAGACATTATGATAGGTGGTGGTAATAGTCCTGGAGATCCCTTCTCAAATACTTTTCAGTTAATGCAGTTAAATCATTTGGATGAATTGAGAAATCGACTAAATCCAGGCACTCCCACACAACAACTTCCAATTCAACAACCTACTAGTATACTTCCTACAGGCAACAGACAAAACAGTCTACCGACAGAATTTGAACCTCGTATTCCAGTAGTGCTGCTTCTCGATACGTCCGCTTCGATGTCTACATGTATCAGTCAATTAATGCAAGGAATTGATACTTTTCGACAGGAGTTGATGCAATCTACTCTAGCTTCCCACAGTGTTGAAGTAGCCATGATCACATTTGGTGACTCTGCTCAGATAGTCCAAGACTTTACACCTGTTGAAAGTCTCCCATTACCTCAACTTGTAGCAAGTGGTAAAAATGCGATGGATGAAGCCATTGAATTAGCGCTAAATCAGCTAGAGAGTCGCAAGGCTACATACAAAAGTAGCGGCATTCAGGAGCATTCGGCTTGGATGTTGTTGATTGCAGGTAGTACGCCCAACAATAGTTGGCACAATGCAGGGCATAGGATCACTCAGGCTGTTGCCAATCGTGAGCTGAATTTCTTTGCCGTAGGTATTCAAGAGGTAGATATGGATATCCTCAGCCAAATTGCTCCTCCGAGCACTCCACCACAAATACTCGATGGCTGGAAATTTAAGGAACTATTCCACTGGCTGGCTGATGCCCTCAAGAGAGCTGCCCGTAGCGAGGTTGGTAGCCGTGTTAATCTTCCTCCCATCAGAGAATGGGTAAGGAGAGATTTGCTTTAGCTTTGATGAAGATTCCTATAATTTGAGAGAACTTGCTGGGCTTGTTGAAGAAGAATGCGACTTAATCTAAGTTAAAACTTTAAGAAATTGGTAGATTCCTATGTTGTCAAACTCTCCCCAAAGAATTCCTTTTGTTTTAAACGCCTTGACTGATGATCTACAAGCTGTGAATAGGGATGTATCTAAGGTTTATGATTTGCTTATAGATCCAGAGATTGGAGGGTGCGTATTTGCTCAATATGAGCCCATATACAAATGCAAAAGCCGACAAGTTTTTTCAGAAAAATTTATCAGTATTATTAAGAACTGGAAAAACGAAAATCAGCTAATTTTTTATTTCTCAGGACACGGAGCTATGAAGGGCAGTCAATACTGCCTTAAATTGGGATTAAACGATTCAGATTGGTTGCCGTTTAAAAATATAATAAATGATTTAGAATGTCATGGAGTTAAACGCGCCATCGTTATTATTGATGCCTGTTATAGTGGAGCAGCAACTGAAGCCATTAAAAGTTACCCTTACATCAAAGAAGATGATATACCAAAAGGAATTGTTATTATAGCATCTTGCAAAAAGAGTCAATTGAGTTGGGAAAAACCCGATGGCTCATCAGGAGTTTTCACTGAGCTTTTCTGTCAAGCAATTGAAACTGGCCTCGGCGGCAAACCAACAACAGATAGCAAAATTTATGTTAAAGATATTATTGACTATATTACCCACCAATTCAATACAGATCCAAGGTATGTAAATTATTCTCGACAACAACCTGTTTTTAGTATCAACAACGATGAAATGGGAATTTGGATTGCCAAAGCAAAATCATCCTCTTCTGTCATAAACGATAAAGATTTGAATTTGGAGATATTAGGACAATTTTGTCAAGAAAAAGTCAATGATTTAGAAAACTATTTGACCCCAGAAGAATTATTAAAACTCCATAATGGAGATAGCGTAAGTTTCAATTCAAGCAACATAGATTTATTGCCAAAAGTCCTGTCTTCTCTTAATCTTTGTACTCCTATATCACCAGATGGCTCCAATTTTCTCCATAAGGCTGCGGTACTCTGTTTTTATCGAAACCCTGCGATAATTTATCATCAAGCAAAGGCAATTTTTACCGTTGGCAATCCTAAAGAGAAGAATTTTATTAGAGAGAATATAGAAGGACCCCTCAGCTATCAGGTTACAGCTCTGGTAGAAAGAGTAGCCCAAAACTCCAAAAAGATATCATATATAGCAGAAGATGGACGAAGGCGTGAGCTGGATGCCATCGATCCTGATGTTACCAGAGAAGTAATTTCTAACGCCATTGCTCACAGGGATTATCAATCAACGGGAACTGTCCAAGTTGCCCTTACACAAGAAGGACTTGAGGTGTACAGTCCAGGAAAATTTCCGTCAGAGTTATCTTGGGATAAACTTATTAGCAGTCTAGCAAGTTCTCATCCTGTTGACCCTGCTATTAGTTACTATTTGAGCAAGCTACTTGTAGTTGAAGAAGTTGGTCGTGGTTTTAAGGTGTTTAGGCAGTATATCAGAGATAACGGTCCAGATAGTATTATCTGCCAAGAATTACCAGGTCCAATTATCTATATCCGTGTATCATATCATCGTCAATTTCAGTTCATCCGAGATACTACTGTTCCTAATATTGACTTCCCAGATGGAGGAGGATGGGGAAGTGCTTCAACGTAAATCCCAACTAGTAAAGCGTGGCGGAAATAGCCCACCAATTAACCATAGATGACAAGCAGATACCATAAACATTAATGACTACCAGCGAAAAGAACAGAAGGTATTTTTTTCTCCTTTACATAGGTGGTATCTTCCTCGCCATTATTTTAGGAGGATTAATTCTTGTTTTTAAAATTTCCTCTTCGCTGTTATTAATTGAAGGAATCTGCCATCTAGCAATTTTAATATATTGGGGTTACTTTAGGATTAGAGACTCTCCAGGAAAAATATACGCAGGAGAACGGATTCAAACGGCTGGATACCTACACACCTTAATTGGATTTACTTTGGCGATTTGCTTATTAGGTACAGGAGCAATAGAAATCAATGAAGCAGAAGATTTTTCTGATTTGCTCTTACCAATGGGAAGTGCATTAGTGACAAGTATTATTGGCTGGTCTTTAGGGGGAGAGATAACAGCCGAAGAAAGTCCTTCTGTAGAAGGAGCAATTAGAGAACTATCAAAATCACTACAAGAACAGACTGAAAAATTATCTCTTTATACTCAAACGATTAATAACTTTGAAAACAGGCAAATAGACATTCTGAGCAAACATCAACAAGACTTTCTAGATTTCCAGAAAAGAAACAATGAACTATTGGCAGAAAAAATCAATAACTTAGTAACCCAGATAGGACAATATAATCAATCAATATTAGAAACATTCCAGAGGTTTGACTCGACCCTGGAAGATGAATCTCAGTCCTTACATCAAACCTTTAGGCGACTCAACTCAACCTTGGAAGATGAATCTCAGTCCATGCGCCAAATCTTTAGTCAACTCAACTCAGTAATTGAAGATGAGTCTCAGGAAATTTCTCCTGCTTTTCAGCGCTTAATTTCAGTCATTGAGGAGAAATCAGAGGAACTGTCTCATAGCTTCTTTAGTTTACAAGACGAAAGTCAACAAGCAGCAGATTTTATGAAAGATACAGCTAAATCCACCAAAATGACTGCTGACAACATGACGACAACAGCCGAAGCTGCTGCACAAGCTGCTGACTATTTAAATAAAAATCGTGTTCTTGTTCAGCAAGTAGATGAACTCCTGCAATATATTCTCCAAGAGAAAAAGAAGAATATTTCATGAAGGCTCAGCAGTTAAAATACGCAGAAATTTTTTCCTTTTTAGCTTTTATCTTTTTTATTATGTTTATAGTTTTCTATAAAATTCAAAATGAAAAAGCTATTGAAGTGGAGATAAGGATTCAAGATGGTCAAACAACGAATCAACGGCTAAGTGGAAAAATCCAAGAATTAGAGGAAGAACTTGAAAAATCAAATAAACAAATTAAAAACTTAGAAAGTCGAATTAAAACTACCAAACAATACATAGACCCTATAATTATTTTTCCAGAAACAGGAAAACACAACTTTGAACTTGGCAAAGCAACTTTAAGTGAAGACTTCAAGGAAAACATTCAAACAAACATAGTTCCCCAGATAGAAAATAAATTTGAAAATAATCCAGGAGCCATAAACACTATCGAAGTCATTGGTCATACTGACGGCAAACCAATCAAGGATAATAAATCTAATCTAGATAAAAATATTTATCAATTAATTACAGATCAAGTAAAGATAGAAGAACTACAAGCTGGTTCTAATGCTGATTTAGGATTATTGAGAGCTATAGCAGTTGTCAAAGAACTTAAAAAGATTAAAAAAGAAGGTAAAGGTCTAAAAATATTAGATAACTTGGAAAAAGATAAGGTGTTTCGAGCTTATTCTGCTGGACAACTTACCGATGACGATGGAACATTTGCGAAAAGTGATGATTCTGATGATCCAACACGTAGACGCATTGAAATCCGTTTTACTAAACTAGATTATAATAAAAATTAAGGAGCGTATCATGTCCGTTGGATTACCGGAACCAGAGTTTATTGACAATCCAGAAAATCGTTGCCCTGTCATTCTCTTACTCGATACGTCTGGTTCGATGTCAGGAAAACCAATCATGGAATTAAATCGAGGAGTCAGAATATTTAAAGCCAGTGTCATGGAAGATAGACTCGCTTCTTTGAGGGTAGAAGTAGCAGTTATCACCTTTAACAGTCAGGTGGAAGTGATTCAGGATTTTGTGACTATTGACAATTTTACCCCCAAAGAACTAACAACATCGGGCACAACCCATATGGGGGAAGGGATTAATCAAGCTCTAGATTTATTAGAAGAGCGCAAAACACAGTACCGAGAAAACGATATTTCCTATTATCGACCCTGGCTATTCTTAATTACTGATGGCTCTCCTACTGAACCTACCTCCACTTGGCAGAATGCAGGAACCAGAGTAAGAGCAGCAGAAGCCAAAAATAAATTGCTCTTCTTTGCTGTTGGGGTCGAGGATGCAGATTTGGATATTTTAAAGGAAATTGCCCCTGTTGCTCGTCCTCCTCAAAAACTCAAGAGTTTAGATTTTCAATCTATGTTTGAATGGCTAGGTGCTTCAGTCAAGCAAGTTTCCGTTGGGAAGATAGGGGAAAAGAAAGAACCGCCTCCCACTGATGGTTGGGCAGAAGTTATTATTTAAGTAGAGAAAAGATCTGATGAATTGGAAAGCTACTTATAATTGTTCACCAGGAGTATTTCATCAAAAAAAAGGTATTAGTTGCCAAGACTATGCCAACTATCATCTCCTGGAATCAAGAGTGATTATCGGAGCAGTTGCCGATGGTGCAGGGACTGCCCGATATGCCGATACGGGAGCCAAGTTAGCTGTTGATACCATCCTCAATTATTTGCAACAATTTCACGAGCAATTTTTACCAACTTCGGTACAATCACCCAAAACAGTTGCTGAAGAAAGATTCTCCCATGCCCTTACCCAAGAAGTCATACCCGCACTGCAACAAGCAGCTCAACAGAGAAACTGTTCTCTCCAAGAATTAGCCTGTACTTTAATCGCCTTTGTCGCCACACCCAACTGGATAGCTGCGATGCAAGTTGGAGACGGTTTTTTAGTCATTCGTTTAAATGATGGGGAATATCAGTTACTGTTACAACCCGACAAAGGAGAATTTGTTAATGAAACCACCTTTATCACTACCCAACAAGCATCAGCTGCCCTTAATGTCAAGATATTACAGGGAAATATGCAGTTTATTTGTGCCTCAACAGATGGCTTAGAAACAGTTGCTCTTCGCCTGAGTGATTGGACTCCCCATCCACCTTTCTTTAAACCCCTCGAAGCTTATCTAGAGCAAACAGATAATCCAGACAAAGACAAAGAATATCTAGAAAAATTTCTTAACTCTGAACGACTGAACTCTCGTACTGATGATGATAAAACTCTTCTCTTGTGTCTTTATGATGCAGTTTAATACCAAACCCGGCAGACATACCCCCGTTATACCCCAAATTGTAGAAACGTGCCAGCAGCCCTACGGGTATCCTTCGGCAGGAAGGCCTTTACAGGTTTTTTCGATTTGCTCAAAACACTGGTTAGCTAACCCGAATTTGCTATAAGTTATGATGCAATTATTGAATGGGCTACTTAGGAAATTAGTTAATCTTTGCAGTTTTTTTTTACGAAAAAAGCTAATCCATCCTCCATACCCACTTATCGAGCGACAACAGTTGCTCCCCAAGAGCCTCCTGTAACAGACACCTTATCCCCTGAACCCTTACTCCCTCAACCAACTCTTCCTATCTGGGTATTAAACCAAGATATTTACAAAAAGGGAAGTCAAGCAATTTCCCGTGGAGGTGAAGGAGAGATTTGGCAAACTAATCGCCCAGAATACTTACTCAAAATTTATCACGAATCAACCCCAGAAAGGGTGAAGAAACTAGAAAGCATGGTAGTTTCCCATCCGAGCAAGCCTGAGGTTTATCGCCATCACCTTCCTTGGGCTTGGCCTGAATATTTACTAGAAGATCAGCAAGGTGAAAGAATTGGCTTTGTTATGCCCTTCATCCGCAAGAGTCAAAAGCTGCCTGAAGTTTATATTCCTAAGTCTCGTAAAATACTCAACTTTGAATCAGAATGGCAAGTAAATTGGAAGTTTCTCCATATAACAGCTAAAAACTTGGCTCATCTGATTTACTCCCTTCATGATCAAGGTTATGTCATCGGGGATCTGAAACCTGAAAATATTGTCGTTAATCAAGATGCCCTACCTTCAATTATTGATACAGACTCGTTTCAAGTTACTAATCCTCAGACAAAAAGCATTTATCCTTGTTTAGTTGGCTCAGAAGGATTTACTCCCCCCGAACTCCTAGAAAAGAATTTAGCTGACATTGAACAACTCCCTCAACAGGATGATTTCCGACTAGCAGTGATTATCCACCACTTGTTATTAGAAAGACATCCTTTTACCGGATATTTACAAGATTCAGAAGAACCGCCAGAAACAGATGAATTAGTACGTCAGGGTTTGTGGCATTATGCGGCTGAAGGTCCCGAAAAAATGGAGCAGCCAGGAAAAAGATTTATACCCCTGGAAATAGTTCATCCTCAACTGCAAAAATTATTTCTCCAATGTTTCAATGATGGACACTGTAACCCCCAGGCAAGACCCACTGCTCTGGAATGGCTCAATGCCTTAGATCTAGCAATTAATGATTTAGCTCACTGTGACCAATTTAACACCCATTGGTACAGTAAACACTACCACAAATGCTATTGGTGTGAAAGAAAGGAAAAATTAACTCTTGACATTTTTGATAACAGCCCGCAATATCAACAATTATATAAATTACTCGCTGCTCAAAACTGGAAACAAGCCGACTTAGAAACCAAATATCTTCTGCTTAAAATTGCAGGTAGGATAAATGAGGGTTGGTTAGACAAACCAGCCCTGGAAAATTTGCCTACTGAAGTTATTGAAATAATTGATCAGCTTTGGTTAAACCATTCAGCAGAACATTTTGGCTTTAGTACACAAAAGCGCATTTATTTAGAAACTGGCAACAAGCTCGGGGAAATTAACTGGGAAGCCTACAATGATTTTGGTACAGTAGTAGGTTGGCGAGAAGGTAAAATTTGGAAGAATTACTTAGATTTAGAATTTTCTCTGAATGCTCCAGAGGGTCATCTTCCATTCTGTTGTGCAGGTTTTGATGTTTGCGTTGTTGCTTTCCTGGCTCTGCGGCTGTAAGCTATGGAATCTGTCTATTTTCAGCATTAGCTTCGTTGCTGCCGTAGACAATCGCATAATGCTCCGATATTGCACCAAGCTGAAAACATATAGCAGTCGCCAAGGTGGTTAGGACAACTCCAAATGCTGAAACCTTTACCAGATTTGACTGTTTAAGTATTGGAATTGAATTTTCCCAGAGTGACACAAGAGCGTTAAGGTGATTTATAGTAAAAAATGTACCTATCGTAGGGTGTGTTAGCGAAGCGTAACGCACCGCATCGCGGGTACAATCATTCTCAAAAATCGCCTAAGTTAAAAAAGGACGCGCTAGAACTAAACTGCAAATTGATTTAGCATCTATTGGTTCACCGGATAAGATTGCTTGCTCTAATTCTTGGATAGTCATCAACACAACTTCTATATCTTCGTCTTCGTCTTGTTGGGGGGGAATTTCTAGTTTTTCTAAATCTTTGGCGAGAAAGCTGTAAATATATTCATCAGAATAACCGGGAGCAATGGGAAATTTACCCAGAGATTGCCAACTGTTGGCAGTGTAACCAGTTTCTTCTTCAATTTCCCGCTTGATAGTTTCTAAGGGTTCTTCATGGGGTTCAATTGTGCCAGCGGGAAACTCTAAAAGACGCCCTTGAACAGTAAAGCGGTATTGTCTGACTAGGACAAGTTTCCCTTCTGGAGTTACCGGTACTGCTAGGGCACCCCCTGGGTGACGAATGCACTCCCACTCCCCTTCTGACTTGTTGGGTAAACGTAGGGAATTGACTTCAAAACTAAATCTGCGACCCTGATAGAAGAGGTGTTTTTTGAGAAGTTGGGGTGGCTCTTGACCAAATGGCATGATGAATTTAGAATTTAGAATTTAGAATTTAGAATTTAGAATTGGGAATTGAGAATTGGGAATTGGGAATTGGGAATCGGGAATTGGGAATTGGGAATTTAAGGGGAGTTAATATCATTTCCTCCTGCCTCCTGCCTCCCTCTTGTTCCCCTCCTTGGAGGGGTTAGGGGTGGGTTCCGAAATGTGAGATAATTGCTTGGGCAAATTCAGAACATTTCAAAGGTGGTTCTACCGGCGGGGTCATTAATCGAGCTAAGTCATAAGTTACTTCCCGATTAGCGATCGCTTTACCGATTCCCTGCTTAATCAAATCAGCAGCTTCTTGCCAACCCATAAACTCGAGCATCATCACTCCGGATAGAATAACTGAACCAGGGTTAATTCGGTCTAAACCAGCGTGCTTCGGTGCGGTACCGTGGGTTGCTTCAAAAATTGCACAGGTATCTCCAATATTAGCTCCCGGACCCATACCTAAACCACCAACAATGGCTGCAGCGGCGTCGGAAATATAATCTCCATTCAAGTTCATCGTAGCGAGAATCGAATATTCTGCTGGCCGTGTCTGAATTTGTTGGAAAATACTGTCAGCAATTCGGTCATTGACCATTACCTTATCTTTCCACTGACCATTGCCGTGGGTATCCCAGATAGCTTTAAGAACAGCTTCTACTTCACTGGTAATTACTGTCTGTTTCTCTGGTGTTAGGGAATCGTAACCCGGTTCAATCTTGCGGGCATTTTCTTCTAGGGTAAGGTCTGGATTTTGCTCCTTGTTGCCGAGAATCCAAGATTCCCGCTCTGTCACACATTCCTGCCTAAATTCCGTAACTGCTAGCTCATAGCCCCAATCCCGGAAAGCTCCTTCGGTGTATTTCATAATATTACCTTTATGCACCAAAGTCACTTGTTGCTTGGCTTTGGGTAACCGAAGGGCGTGCTGAATTGCACGGCGTACTAAACGTTGAGAACCAGTTTTACTAATGGGTTTAATACCAATTCCAGCATCTAGAGGAATCTGCTTTTTCCCATGTTCTGGGGTTGCGGGAATCAGCTCATTATTGAGTAGGGCAATAAGTTTGTTACCAATTTCATTACCTTGAGACCATTCAATTCCCAAGTAAATATCCTCTGTATTCTCCCGGTAGATAATCACATCGAGTAACTCCGGGGTTCTATGGGGAGAAGGAGTTCCTGGATAATATTGACAAGGGCGTACACAGGCATAGAGGTCATTAATTTGTCGCAAAGCAACATTGAGAGAACGGATACCGCCCCCCACTGGAGTTGTTAATGGCCCTTTAATAGCAATGCCGTATTCTTTAATTGCTTGGAGGGTATCTTCTGGTAAATATTGGTAAGTGCCATACATCTCACAGGCTTCATCACCAGCATAAACCTTAAACCAACTGATTTGGCGCTTGTCACCATAGGCAGTCTCAACAGCAGTATCAATCACCTTTTGGGCAGCGGGCCAGATATCAACACCAGTACCATCTCCGCGAATGAAGGGAATAATCGGGTTATCGGGAACAATGGGTTTACCTTCTTTGAAAGTAATGGGAGATCCGGTATCTGGAGGTGTAATTTTTTGGTACATAGACGCTGCTTACTTTAGGGTCTGGTGTAGAAGTAAAAAGTAATAAGTAAAAAGTAATAAGTTGATTGAAAAATTCTTAGTGCATTGTGGCACAAGTTTGTGATCATCTCAAGAGAGACAACAATTCTAATGGCGCGACACACCTCAAAATGTAGGTTGGGTGGCAATACTGCTCGGTTAAGAGAGTGTGGGGAGTGTGGGGAGTGTGGGAGGTGTGGGAGGTAAGAAAGCTGAGGGAGAGAGATTCGAGCTTATCCGAGCAGTATGGGCAGAAGACCTTGTTGGGTTGCGCTATCGCGCAACCCAACCTACTTATTCCACTATCTCCCTTGTCCCCCTTGTCCCCCTTGTCCCCCTTGTCCCCCTTGTCCACTATGCCTAATTAATCAGGGTGTGGAATGGGGGTTACTGTTGACGTTCATCAGCACGTCGACCTCGCTGCGCGTCGGCACGTCGCGTCCCGCGTGGTTCGCGAAGCGCATCAGCACCACGAGGTTCTTCACGGTGCCGACGGGCGCGACCCCCGCCGGCTCCTACGCCGCGGCGGGCGCTGCGAACGACCCGGGTGCCGCACTCGGCTCG
>JAAHHL010001030.1 GCA_010672185.1 Caldora sp. SIO3E6
GAAAGCTATGGAATGGAATAGTCTTTGTCGTCGGCTGTGTAATCAGGGTTTTGTAGCTAGTGCGGTGGTGGTTACTCAGATAAAGATTGCTCCTCCTGGTAAGTCTCTGCTCAAGTTAGATCCTACTGGGTCGCTAGTGAAGAAGGAAGAACTTCAGGTACTCCAAGCTTGCGCTAAGAGGACAATTTCTCCTCAAAAGACTGGTATTCCTAGTGACAAGCAACAAGTAATTATCCAAGATTTGAGCCAAAGGGGTTTGATTAAAATAATTGGGCACAGAATTACCGACATTTGGTTAACACAGCAGGGACAACAATATTTGTTAGAAAACTACGAATGTAATAGTACCTCTGAACACATCCACCTGAAGATGCTCACGGATTACCTACGGTTGTTGCGTAGATTCCAAGGGGTTTCCAGGGAGCAGTTACAGCCTGCAACAACTGAGTCTCAGGAAGCTGTAGTGACTGAGAAGTTGGCTATATCTGAGAGCAAACCCACAGATACAGCTATTTTGCAATTAATTCAAGATTTAGACCATCAGTTAGGCACGAACAATTATTTGCCCATTTTTCATCTGCGGCAACAATTACAACCAAAGCTATCTAGGGAAGAATTAGATCAAACTCTCTATCGCCTCCAAAAACAAGAGCAAATTGAGCTGAGTGCTTTGGTACATAGTCAAAACTATACCCCAGAGCAAATTAACGCGGGTATTAATCAGCGGGTTGGTAGTAAGCTATTTTTTATCCAGGTTATGGTGGAGTGAAAACTAGTGCAGCATGGAAAAAATAAACTACCAGTGAAAAAATGTTCAAAAGCTTACTGTTTCCTTGCACTTTAACCCAGGAATCCCAACATGAACTCTTGACTTATTACTTATTACTTGTTACTTATTACTTCAATACCAGAGTCAATGGACTTATACAGCAAGCCCTAAGTAGCGCCACTGAGGTATCCACAACATGACATCTATCGATGAGCTTATTTTAAGAAGTACTAATCCCTTTGATAACTATCGGTCTGTCAATTTTTGGGATCAACAGCAAGCTACTGAGCCTACGGTTAACTCTATTCACAAAGATGCGATCGCTCAAATAGAAACTACCCTAGATCAAGTTGCTGTAGATCATCGTACCCGAACTGTGAGACTGGAAGGAGATCCTGGTTCTGGTAAAACTTTTCTGTTGGGTAGGCTGAAGCGCAAACTGAACCCAAAAGCCTTTTTTGCTTATATTCCTCCCTTTCCCCAGAGTGACGAAATCTGGCGGCATATCTTGCGCTATACTGTCAATAGCCTGGTAGAAGTACCCCATCGGCAGCAAGATTCTCAATTATTGCGATGGCTCAAGAGCTTATCTGTTTTTAAACGATGGAGTTTTGGCAAGGGATTAGGGCAAGGTAGTGTTTGGGATTGGTTACGGACTGATAAGCAAAGATTTATTACCAATCTCAAGGAAACTTATCAAAGAGCGCCTCTTTATAATGCTGACAGTTTTTTCAGCTTACTCCATGACCTTACTAACCCGAAACTGTATCCTAAGGCATGTGAATGGTTAAAAGGGGATGATTTAAGTGAAGAATCCCTAAAAAGATTAGGACTGAGGCATTCTATTGACAGCGAAGAAGCTGCCTATGAAATTTTAGCTAATTTCGGCAGAATTTCCATGGCAACTCAGCCGATCGTACTGTGTTTTGACCAACTAGAAAGCATCGCCTGCTTACCGGACGGTTCTCTCAATTTACCTGCATTATTTAATGCCAACACCAGAATTCATGACGAGAACCATAATTTTTTGATTATTATCAGTATTATTATTAATACCTGGAAACAAAACGAGCATCGCCTTGACCAGTCTCATAAAGACCGAATTGATACCAATCTTACTCTGCGACCGATTAGTATCGAACAAGCCCAATCCATTTGGGCAACTCGTCTTTTCCCTCTCCACTCTCAAGCAAAATACCAACCAAATTCTATAATTTATCCTCTCAATCGTCAATATCTAGAAGCTGAATTACCTAGTGGGAAAACCAATCCCAGAAATGCTCTACTAATTGGAAGAGATATATTTCAACAGTACAAAGCATGGCTAGCCCAAGAAACTAAGGAAAAGTTTCAACCTACCTACAAACCTCAACAGCCAAAAAGTAAACCCTCAGACTTGCTAGCAAATTTTAAATTAAACTGGCTTGAAGAGTTAACTAAAATTCAAGAAAAATTTACTAGCATTCGCCAGTTATCTTCACCGGAACTAATCCGAATAGTGCAAGATGTATTGACTGCTCTGCAACTAGAGGAAATTGCCACTCCTCTGTTCACTAAAACCAAGTATGCTAGCTACTCCCTAAGCTATCAGTTGCCGAATCACAAGGGAAAGGTAGGTGTTATCTGGACAGAAGACTCCAATATGAATTCCTTTTTCAATGTGATGAGAGCCTGTCAGAAAGAGGTTCAAAACCACTCTGATACAACCCTGCAACTGATTCGTTCTATAGGAGTAGGTAAACCATCTAATGCAGGATATAAACTCTATCAAACGATTTTCACCGGTTCACCCCATCGTCACCTGATCCCAAGCCTCAATTCTGTTCAATACCTAGTGACTTACCATAATTTAGTGAAGGATGCTCGTGAGGGAGACTTATTAATTGGCAGTGAAGCTTTAGGCTTGAAGGGCTTACAAGCCTTAGTTCGAGAATCCAAAGTTTTAGAAGATTGTCAGTTATTACAAGATTTAGGTATTTTTGTTGAGCAACAACCGAAGGAAGAGATTAGAGACTTGAATAACCCACAACAGAGCAACACTAGTAAAGCCTCTCAAAATGGGTTGCTTCCGGTTAAAGACTATCTATTCAATTTAGTTAAAACCCAGGGACTAATGGGACGTCAGATACTTGTCCAAAATATTTGTAGTCAGTTTACTCAGGTGCCCGAATCTCAAGTTGAGGAACTGCTTGAGCATTTGTGCAAGGAAAAGCAAATCTCTATTCTCAACCCTAGGGAGCAACCAGAGGCACAGCTAGTTTATTTAGGGTTTGCTGAATAAGTAATAAGTAATAAGTAATAAGTAATAAGTAAGAAAGAATGAGGGATTTATCCGAGTTTTGAGCACTTGCATCCCCCAAGGTTACCCAGGGATTTACCAGGACGATGCCAGTTTTTTGAGCCCATCAATGTAATTTCCTTGGAGA
>JAAHHL010001031.1 GCA_010672185.1 Caldora sp. SIO3E6
TACGTACTTACTTCTCAGCCTCCGACTTCCGATCTGGTCTAACCAACAGGTGAGAGCTACTAATCAGTGGAACCGAGGAGCGAACGCCTTTCAAATTACCCTTCCCTCTGCCCGATTGGCAGACAAGTTCGCTGGTCCCCAACTTAATGCTAACAGTCCCTTAGTTGGGGTTAGGGTTTTACAGCAAGACCCCAAAACTGTGGTAATTTTAGTACAGCCAAGTACTGACACTCAAATTCAGGAGCTTAATCAAATCAGTGATCGCTTGTTGGCGCTGCAACTTCAGCAGCGGCAGGCAAGGCGAACTGTACCACCAACTAGCTCAATTCCTGTACCACAGCCTGAGCGGAGGACTCCACCTTCAAACACTTTACCCCGTGTACCAAATAGTCGCATTGTGGTGATGTTGGATCCAGGTCATGGTGGCAAAGACCCGGGAGCAATTGGCATTGGGGGATTGCGAGAAAAAGATGTAGTTCTACCTATTTCTTTAGAAGTCGCCGCTCTATTGGAACAACAGGGCGTTCAAGCATTATTGACTCGCTCAGATGACCGATTTATTAGTCTGGCAGGGCGGGTGCAAATTGCGGAAAGAGCTCGTTCTAATTTATTTGTCAGTATTCATGCCAATGCTATTAGCGCTAGCCGTCCTGATGTTAATGGTTTAGAAACCTATTATCACCAACTGGGTCGAGAGTTTGCCCAAACAGTCCATAAAAACGTTTTACAAAGCGTTGAAATCGGTGATCGGCGAGTTCGACAAGCAAGGTTTTATGTACTCAGAAATACCTCAATGCCATCAATTTTAGTGGAAACTGGTTTTGTTACCGGTTATCTAGATGCACCTAAGCTAAGACAGCCGGAGCACCGCAGCCGTATGGCACGAGCAATTGCCCAGGGTATCCTTCAGTATATTCGACGGAATTATTAACTTTGTCACTTGGCAAGAAAGTTAGTTTTCTTTGACAATCTCTGACAAATGAACTCTTAATGACCGACAATCAATGAGCAACGAGCAAATCTTGACCTTAAGGGCAGAAGTGCAACGAAGACCAATTGGGGTTTTCGATAGTGGTGTGGGAGGGCTCACGGTTTTGAGAGAACTCTACCGGCAGTTACCTAACGAATCAATTATTTACTTTGCTGATACAGCTCGACTACCCTACGGTACTCGTTCTGCAGCAGAAATCTTACAGTTCGGTCGTGAGATTATCAGTTGGATGGTACAACAACAGGTCAAGATGATTGTCTTGGCCTGTAATACCACTGATGCTTTGGCTTTATCAACCTTGCGTAAGGAATTTAACTTACCGATTTTAGGACTAATTCTACCAGGAGCTCTGGTTGCTGTACAAAAAGGGAGTAGGTTAGGAGTGATTGCTACTCCAGCAACAGCTGCTAGCAATGCTTATCGACATGCGATCTTAGAAAAGAAGCCGACTGCACAAGTTTGGCAGGTAGGTTGTCCGGAATTTGTACCCTTAGTTGAACAAAACCGCTTGTACGACCCTTATACTGCGGAAGTTGCCCAACAGTACCTTGCTCCTTTACTAGAGCAGCAAATCGATACCTTAATTTATGGCTGTACTCACTATCCTCATCTAGCTCCTGTATTGCGAGAGCTTTTACCAAAGGATATCCAATTTGTCAATCCAGCCGAACATGTAGTCGCTGCTACAGCTCAAAAGCTAGATTCAATCAAAGAACGAAATACCTTTCCTCCGTTACCTACTCGTTTTTGTGTTAGTGGTTGCCAACGACAATTTGCTAAACTTTCATTACAATGGCTGGGTTTTACCCCAGCCGTTGAAAAAGTATCTCTGCCAACAGTGGCATTGTCCCCACTAGAATCTCGCTGAAACAGTAGATTTGAGACAGTCAGTTGATAGTTAACGAACAATCGTCACCTGTTGGATCTTCTGAGGTGAAGATGGTTCAAGTTCCTCTATCTTTTGCTCAGTATCTTTGGCATCTTTGGACAGATAAGGGACGTAAGCATCGGTGAAAGAACTAGTCAGATATCTAGAATTCTTGGTTGTATGCTCCGCCAACCTTAACAAAAGATAAATCATCAACACATAAACAGCAGCCAAACAAGGAATAATCAGAGCCAGATCGTTGTAAATCATAGTGATGACCAGAGGGGGAGAGATGTAAATTTCAATGGTAATTTTCTCAACAGTTGCTTCTACCCCTTTCTGGGGTTAAAATCTCTGTTGTTATAAATAAAAATTGAGGTGACAAATAGTTCCTAGTTGCTCCTGGAAATAATTTTGGAGCAAGCAAACCATTAAAATTAGGAGGCTTGGGCATAGCTCCTAAGTCGTACAAGAGGGGAAAATTTTTTAATTAATATGCCTAGCGAAAGATCTCAATCACCATCTATACTGACAGTTGTAATACTGTCAGCAGTAATGATGAATGGTTAATCGTACATCAAGCTATCTCTGCTTGTAACAAGGCATCTTCACCACTGAACTCAGGAAAAACTATTCCTTATCACTTTGGAAGAAATAAATTTATTAATTTTTCCAAACCCCTATTATTTAGAGTAGCACAAAAATCCTGATCATCTACACTGATTTCTTATCGATTTAACAAGTTGATACAATTTCTGTATTTCCCCTCCCATCCAGCCTGGAGTTACATCAAACTTTCGGAGTAGGGGATGCTTGGCTTAGAATTAAAGCAGGAATATGTAAACTTTCGTAACTTAACATCTGAGTCGCCTAATCCATGACCTCAGTAACCTCCCTTTTCTCGACTGTTGAAGCAGATCTTTGTATTCTGGCTGAGAACTTAAAGACCCTTGTGGGTGCCCGTCACCCAATACTATATGCTGCCGCTGAACATTTGTTCGGTGCTGGAGGAAAAAGGGTCAGACCAGCCGTTGTCCTCTTAATTTCCCGGGCAACTATGCTAGAAGAAGATATTACGCCACGTCACCGACGTTTGGCGGAAATTACCGAGATGATTCACACAGCTTCCTTGGTACATGATGATGTGGTAGATGAATCACAGGTACGCCGCAATGTCCCTACAATCAACAGCTTGTATAGCAATCGAATAGCTGTACTAGCAGGAGATTTTTTGTTTGGTCAATCTGCCTGGTATCTAGCTAATCTCGGTAATCTAGAGGTCGTCAAACTACTCTCGGAAGTAATTAAGGACATGGCAGAGGGGGAAATTCAACAG
>JAAHHL010001032.1 GCA_010672185.1 Caldora sp. SIO3E6
TGTATAAGGTGTTTCAATTACCTCTAGTTGTTTGGTTTGGAGATTGAGACTGGCTAGAGAGGAAATACCATCTTGGCTGTAAGTACAAATAAGGCGATTTTCTGACTCAAAGCCATAAGTGGACATACCAAACACCCATTGGGGAAGTCCAAACTCTGCCGCCATCTCCCACAAGGGCTCAACTTCTCCACCATGAGAGGGTTGCCAGCGGTAGAGATTCCACCAGTCAGTGCGGTCTGACACAAAGTATAGTACCCCAGTTGGTGACCACTGTGGTTGAAAAATCGATTCATCAACTCCACCAGCCACTAATTGAGCTTCTCCCAATGTGCCGTCTTCCTGAATATTGGCAACCCAAAGTTGAGTACCATCCCAAGGCATATTCGGATGATTCCAACTCAGCCATGCTAGTTGAGAATTGTCAGGACTTAGGCAGGGGGAGGAGTAGAAGTCACTGCCAGAGGCTATTACCTGTACCTTGTCTACATTTAATTGGGGATTTGCCAGGGACAAGTCAATGCTCACCAAACTGTTGACTGGCTCCTTACTGCCATCAGAATAGTCTTCCCGTACACCAATTAAGCGTCCCCTTAGGGAATCAATGATCCCATCTGCATAACATGCTTTGGCTTCCGGTGTTAGGGGTTGGGGTTCAGAACCAGGACTTTGTTGGTAGAGACGTTGGTCGGCAAAATTAGAGAAGTAAATTGTACCCTGTTTCACCGCAACAGCACCGCCACCATACTCATGAACCCTAGTGCGAGCATTGAAAGGAGCTGGGCTTATATCAACGAGCTGACCATCCGGCTTCTGTTGTACAATAACATTACGTCCCCCCTCTGCGGGTCGTCCCTCAATCCAATAAGTATCCTCACCATCTAGAACCACACCTCCTATCCTAATTGCACCAGCAACAATTAGGTCAGAAGTAATCGGAGATTTCCAGGAACCATAAGCAATTTGTTGTTTGTTATTGGTCATTGGTTATTGGTCGTTTGTCGTTTGTTGTTTGTTATGTAATCGAGGACAATTAGCTCATTAACCATTATGAATTATCCATTATCCATTATCCATTATTAATTATTAATTCTCTACAGTTTCTTGCGAAAAATAACTTTATCATCCCCTTCTTTGTAAAATTCGCTGATTCGTGCTTCCTCATCGTAACCTTGCTTACGATAGAATGACCGAGTACGCTCAAAGTTCGGCAATCCAGAAGTTTCCACTAATAATATACGCTCACCTCGTTCTGCTAACATTTGTTCAACGTAGCGCAATAGTTTCGTACCGATTCCTTCCCCCTGACGGCTGGGGTGAACAGCAATAAAGTACAAGTTCCACGTTCCATCAGCATAAGGTTCTGGTGCGTAGTAAGCGACTCCCACTGGCTCACCATCATCGTAGGTGAGCCAGAATTGATCTCGAAGAGCTCCGTTTGGTGGTGCACTGTCGAAGTATTCTGTTAACATACCCCCAAGTTCCTCAAGCTCTTGTGGACTAAACAGACTGATAGCCTCCGCGATCGCCATTAGAGCTTTCCTATCATCAGGAATAGCGAGTCGAATCATAAGTAACTCCTAGGCAAAAAGTAGTAGAGTTTTTTTTGACTATTGGTTCTGGCTCTTTCAAAACCGATATGTGTCAAAATAACAGTTAAAATGTAAAATTGTGAACTTTTTAAAACGTTTGGTGGTCATCAGCTAAACTCCGTGGTAATAGAAGATAGAAGGCTGCAAAGCTTCCAGGGTCTAAGCTTATAATAATATCGGCTTTTTGAACTCTTGTTAATAAGCTACGCTACTACAAAAAACTTTTCTGCTCAGCTCATTACTGGACTTCCTGCTGTTAAGCTATAAGTTGATGGGGTTAGCTAGCCCTAGTCTCTTATGATTTCTACTCACAATTATGAGATAGGGAAAATGGCTGTTTTAATTCTGGATGACATTTTGCGCACAACCCGGATGTCGGAAACTGAACTAATTCAAGAAATTGCCATCATGCTCTTTCAAAAGGAGAAGTTGACTCTTGCCCAAGCCAGTCGGTTAGCCCAAATGCCGAGAATGCAGTTTCAGCATTTGCTAGCTAGTCGTCAAATACCAGTTCATTACGATGTAGCAGAATTAGAAGCCGATGTCCAAACTTTACAAGAGATGGGGTATTTGTGATTGTTGTTAGCAATACGTTGAGGCAACGAAACCCAACATCATTACCCTATAACTGTCCTATACTAAGTAAGCCTAAATATACCTAGTATAAAAGAGTTGTGCTCTTTCAAGTAATGAGCATCAGTTTGCTCTTGCCCATCCTTGATGACTCGTATTCCTTAAGATTTTCATACAATGGCGCTTTGTGTCAAAATCGTATTACTCGTATTACCTAAATCCTACAGTAACGTATTACTTGTACTTGAGTTGAAATATATAAACAACAAAAGAAAACAAAAGAAAATATTATTTTTTTTAATATAAAGAATTCCGTAATTGCTTTAATCGAGGGAGTAGTTAAACTATATAAGGATAGAGTTTTTGCGAAAAAGTTCACCTTCAAAGATATCTACATACCACTGAAAGTCAAACTATTTAAGGAAAACGGCAATGTAGACGTGGAGAAATTGCATGACAACAGATATCTATGCCAGAGCAGTGTCAAAGAGCATCAAGCTGACAGAAACTTATTCCTATGAACAAGAGATCTCCAAAAACCCCTCCTTTAAACAAAAAGAAAAACCGAGGGGAAAGATTGAAATTGCTGTGCCTTATGATGGGCATGATTACTTCAATCGCGAAGCTTACCAAGACGTTATAAAACAAATCAACAATAGTCCTCCTAACCAACCAGTCAATGCTCTAATCGGATATCTGGCGATGAACAGGTATGACAGGACAGACTTGGGTAGAAGGTGGGATTGAAGCATTGAAAGTTCTGTTTACCCCCATTGGTATCCCTATTCAAATGGTAAGGGGTTGGATTGAAGCTGAGTAATATCAAATTCGGCATATATCACCCCGTTATGTCTAGACTGTAGAGATGTGCCAACAACCATTGGGATGATCAATAATGAATAGGCGATCGCACTTCATAAATATATTTACACTCTGGCAAAGTTCAATCAAACAATTGAAGTAGTACCGCCTCAAATTTTTCGGATTCACCTTAAGTTTAGTCATCTTTAGATGACTTGAGCTATTAGCCT
>JAAHHL010001033.1 GCA_010672185.1 Caldora sp. SIO3E6
ACTCACGGTTCGCTCATTTGAAAAGCGGCCAGCAGAATAAATCGCACACCAAGCTAGTCACGATAAGGCTCAGAGCACGATGAGTCCCCCTATTCAGGGACTAATGAGGGAAGAATGTAAATAGATTCACTCACCTTCATCAGAGTTAAAATTCTTTGCTGGAGAGCATTGAGAGGAGTAATTTCGGTGGAGCCATCTTGATGAAAATAAAGAGTAATTTCACGGAAAGCTGCTAGCAATCGCTCTGCGGTAGGACGCTCAGTGGTGCGTTTAGGATTACCTTCATACAGACCAGCAAGAGACTGTTTTTGAGCCGCTAACTGACGGTAGACAACAAATTCCATTAAAGTAAAAACTTGCAGGGCAATTGTTAACAAAAACATTAATCCTCTAATTTTTTTTTCATCTTGAAAATAAACAGGTAATGCCGGTAAGCAACCCCGCTTGAAACGATGAAAACCTCGCTCCGGTTGCCATTGTTCACGATAGGAAAAAACTGCCTTTTCTAAACTTAGTCTTTCCACGGAAGCATTGGTCACATACAATCGCCAACCAGCTACCGCTTGAAAAGCTTCAATTTCTGCCTCACAACGCTTATATGTTAAACTCAAAGTTGTTTGACGAACACGACGAAAAGGAGTTTGGCTATTGGGACGACCGCTGCCTTCATAGACCTTTTCATAGTGGGTCTTAGAATTAATTTGCTCCACTAGATATTTACTTACTCGATAGCGTTGCTTAATTTCACCTACTTTTTTCTCTAAAATTTTCCTATCTTTTCCCGGTCTTACAGCTAGTTTTTCCAAGGCAAGTTCAGCCTTAACAAGACGTTGTGATAGTCCTTTAATTTGACGCTCTCGCAAGGCATAAGAACAAACAGCTAACCATCTTTCTGACCAACGATGCCATTGTTGCTTATTGTCATCCCACCAGAGACTCCCTAAAGGCATTTCAAAACCTTGACCCAAAGCTGGGTTATTTTCTTCGGCATCCTTTACGGTAATTTCTCTGACCTCTGTTGGCGGATTGTTCAGCCAATCAAATAAGATTTTTGGGCGAGGTTGAGTCATTGCTAGAGGAAAGATATAAATCCCTCCTTCTGCTGAGATCTGGGCTCGATTTGCCCAACTTGAAGCTTTGCTGTCTGCTAGGAATAAAAATTTTTTGTGTCCTATGATTTCTGCCAAATTTCTCCAAGTAGGAAGATAGTGAGATTCGTCTGTTCCTTGACCTGGTAAAGTTGCTCCCAACAAAGGTAGAGCTAACGGGTCTAAAGTCGCCAACATCTGACGATATTGTCTCAAGTCTGGGCGTCGATCTTTGCTATAGCCAAAATTGAGCAACGATTCTCCCTCTATTGAGTTTTGGGGCTGATGGTACACGGAAAAGCTAGTAGTATCACTACGGGCTTCCTCCGTGGGCAATTCATGAGCACGTATTAGATGTTTTCCTAGCTGAGTAAAGATGCTCTCAATTGCTTGATGTTCATCTGAACCCAACTGCTTTAATAAGTCGGCTAACCGGTCATCTGTAGCATCTTTGAGCCCAATTTTCCAACCTGTTGACCATTCTAGGGTGTGATGATGTAATACTACCCACGGTTCCACTGCACAAAGTCGATGGTCTCCTTGACTAATTATATAAGTTAACAACAAGATTGCTAGTTGCCCATAGCTTAATCCCTGTCGATTGCCATGAGGAGGTGGTAGCTCTTGGTCAATTAATTGCTCTATTTCCATTTGTTGAAGCCAATGGATGATCACTGGTATATCATCAGCTCTTTCCGAGTGAGTTTCTCTCAATTTTTTCCCCTATCTCTTCTCTCAACTGCTCCCCCTAGACTAAACTCTTCGTCAATTTATTGGGCTGGTGGCATAAAAGTTTGAGTGTTCACTTCCGGGTAAACTAGCGAGCACTTCTGGGTCAGCTAGCGATCCGGGTAAACTAGCGAGCCTCAGGGGGTGACAAGCAGGCTGAAGCCTTTATAGAGTTAGCTTTTGACCCCATTGACTTCCCCAAAGATGGACTCTTATTAACAGGCTTATTGAGCTTACCTCGATATTTTCTTTTCCAATGACCCGCCAGAGAAAATTTACCGAATCCCTTCTTCTTGGTATAATCTATTCCTACATAAAAGAACTTAGTCCCTGGAGTTAAACCAAGCTCACTTAAGAGCTGATAGTTTTTACCTTTTCGACGAATGTTTGTATCTTGTTTCTGACGGAAGGCAAAGTATACTTTCTTGGTTTTTAGCCAATAAGCTAACTCTACACTCCGAAATTCTCGGTCTCCTATTACCACAATTTCATAACATTTCAGTAGTCGTAATACTGGACGAATAACTGCTAGAAAGTTCGTCGAGATTACTACTACCTTTTTTGGCTAAAAACTGCCAATATATCGGCAAGGCTCGCTTCTGATAAATTACTGTTACTATCAACAAATTATTTACTTGCCATTGCGTTCTATCAAGGGCAACAATTATACGACTCCCTGACGGAATTTTCTTCATCAAAACTTGCCGAATTAGGGGTAGCCAAATTAAGGCTACACTTAATTTTGGAGAAATTAAAAACCTTTGAATATGCCGCCGACGACTTTCATAGAGAATTGGCAGAGGAAAGCAAGCCGCTAATCTTTCAATTCTAACTTGTTTATGTACTTGGAGCAACCAGACTAAGATTTCTAGTGTCAGCTGTTGAGATTTACTTAGGTATGGTCTTAGAAAAATCTGATAAAATTCAGGCATCATTATTAATTGAGTGGTCTACTTTAACCGAGCAAGACCGCTCTTTTTTACCATATTCATCGAGCCATTGAATAAAAAATTTCCTCAACCAATAGAAAGAGGGGGAGTAGGGGCGCTAAGCGCCCCTACTCCCCCCTCCCTAAAAATGATTATCATTATCATCAAATACTTTGCGTCAATCTCATTCTCAATAAGCCTGTCAATAAGAGTCTATCTTTAGGAAAGTCAATGGGGTCAAAAGCTAACCCTATAAAGGCTTCAGCCTGCTTGTCACCCCCTGAGCTAGCGAGCACTTCCGGGTCAGCTAGCGATCGCCTAATTAAGTGTGAGTATCTACATTAGTCCTTGACTAGGGGACTCATCGTGCTCTGAGCCTTATCGTGACTAGCTTGGTGTGCGATTTATTCTGCTGGCCGCTTTTCAAATGAGCGAACCGTGAGTTC
>JAAHHL010001034.1 GCA_010672185.1 Caldora sp. SIO3E6
TACAAAAAACAGCGTTGCAGATGAAGCACTCTATAAAGAGCTGTTAGATTTTTAATTTTAGAGAAGCAAGTGCAAGGTTTTTAAGCCCATCAATACAAAAACGAAAGCACTTTCATTGGAAAATTTCTAAAACCTAACACAAACCAGAATATACCGTAGGGGCGGGTTCACCAACCATCTTTGGATATTGACAAGCCAATTATCTAAAGCCGCCCCTACAAAAGGAATAGAGATAACGCTCATTACTTCAAAACTCGAATCAACATTTAGCGTTGTCCTAACCTCCCTGGCGGTTGCTATAATTATTAATTATCCATTATTAATTATCCATTATCCATTATTAATTATCCATTATTAATTATCCATTATCCATTATTAATTATCCATTATCCATTATCCATTATCCATTATCCATTATCCATTATCCATTATCCATTATCCATTATCCATTATTAATTATCCATTATCCATTATTCATTACCCATATATAGCTTGATAAAGTCAACCACCGTTCCAAGTCCTTCCTGAGTCTTCAAATTAGTAAACACGAAAGGTTTGTCTCCTCGCATCTTTTTCGCATCCCGCTCCATAACCCCTAAGTCAGCACCAACAAAAGGAGCAAGATCAATTTTGTTAATCACGAGCAAATCAGACTTCGTGATCCCTGGTCCTCCTTTCCGGGGAATCTTATCACCAGCAGCAACATCTATCACATAAATCGTCAAATCCACTAATTCTGGGCTGAAGGTGGCGGCTAGGTTATCTCCACCACTTTCGAGGAATACCAAATCTAAGTCAGTAAACTGCTGTTCAAGTTGCGCGATCGCAGCTAGATTAATTGAAGCATCTTCTCGGATTGCTGTATGGGGACAACCACCGGTTTCCACTCCCAAAATACGTCCGCTCTCTAGTGCCTGACTCTTTACCAAAAATTGGGCATCTTCCTGAGTATAGATATCATTAGTAACTACAGCAATCGGATAAGAGACACGCATTGCCTTACACAAAGCATCTAACAAGGCGGTTTTCCCCGAACCTACTGGACCTGCAATACCTACACGAAAAGCACTCATTGAGATAATAACTCCTAAGAAACAAATTCAGCTGCAAGGGGTCTGGGCGTAGCATTTGGATTGATATGCCTACGTCTATGTATAGCAGTCGCCAGGGCGGTTAAGACATTCTCAGGTAAGGGCAAGTTAACAAGGGGCTTAAGCCCCTTGTCCTAATCGCCTTGGCGGTTGCTATACTTAAATTGTCGCCCAAATGCTACGCCCCTACTGCCCCCAAAGTGTTTCTTTCATCTTTTGAGGATGGGATTGCGTCCGTGGGGGGTTCACATTTTATCATTGGATAAACCGGATTTGTTCTAATCCTTCACTATGGGCAAAGTGAGTAAAGCTTGAGGTACAACAAGCACTTCCAATTCTGTACCCAATTCCGCAGCGGCTGTAGCTAAAGCATCCTCTATCGTCGCCTTCGGCAACATCTTGCACTCAGAAATCAACTCTGGATATTCACTGCCGACAATAATCACTCGGTTACGCTCAAGTACCTTAGCCATGACAAAAGCTCTTTGTTGCCCAGGTGGATAACCATTTTTGCGCCCATCCTCAAGAATAAATTGTACGTTAGGGGCATCCCGCATTGCTGCCAGGAATCGCTGCTCCCCCACTCCTTCCCCGGCTCCTTCTTGGCAGGGAGCAGGAATAATTAAATAGCCTCCTGGGCGTACTACTGGAGTTGGGGCAAAAAACAGATAACTTGCCGCACGACTAGCTTGATAGAGATTGGCATCTTTAGGAGAGCCGACGCCACCAATAACCACATCGTATTGGTGGGGAATCGGAACCTGATAAAGCTGTTTGGCTTTTGCTACCAACCGCCGGTGGGTTTCTACTGGCTCCCCTGCCATTACCGCTACTACCTGCTTATCCTTATCCAAAACTACATTAATAATCAAATTTAACCCAGCTCGCAGGGCGGCTTGAGTGATCGCTTCTTGAAAAGGATTACCCTCCACTTGACCCAACCTAGTGTTAGGATTGTCAATAAATTCCGGACCATGACTATAGGCAATTAAGGGTTCTCCCGCTGCACCAACCGCAACTGTTTTGCCACCACCAGAGTACCCCGCATACTGATGGGGTTCGACAATACCGGTGGCGATGAGTAGTTCCGCTTCCCAGGCAACTTTATGTACCGAGAGAGGAATCTGATTAACTACACCCAAGTCTACTAAGGCTCTAGGATTTTGCGGCTCATTGTCCAAGACACGATATCGCTCAACTACAGCAGCTCCCAGCTTAGCAACCTTTTCTTCCATAGTACTAGGGCGATGTAAACCAGTACCGCACAGTAAAGTAATATCGTCATCTCGTACACCTGCCTCCTCCAGCTGCTGCAAAATGGGGGGAATCAGGAGCCAATCGGGACTAGCACGGGTAATATCCGTGAAGACGATACAGACTCGGCTACCAGGATGAGCTAGTTCCCGTACAGGTGGTGAACCAATAGGATGAGCTAGAGCATCAGCAATAGCTCCTGTCACATCAGTTAGGGGTTGCACCGCTGGAGACACAGCTAAGGAACCCTGCATACCAGAGGGAAGCTCAAATTCTAGAAAAGTCTTGCCGTAAGGAATACGGTACATTTTTTATTAATTAATAATGAGCATTAGAAGGCAGGAGGCAGGAGGCAGGAGGCAGGAGGCAGGAGGCAGGAGGCAGGAGGAACAAGAGTTTACTTACCTAAAAAAAGATTATAAACTAGTCACATCCAGGAATTCAGACATCCCGTTGTCATTTTTAAGTTCTCGAGAATAACGAGTTTTTTCCAATTCTAAATTCTAAATTCTAAATTCTAAATTCTAAATTCTCTTTGCTTGCTGCAATAATACAAGTGCTGATATTCGCATCAGTTTTGATTGCTTGGGCATTGATATGAGTGGGACTAGCTCGATAGCCCATAGCTTGTAGGGCTTGGATGAGGTGCGATCGCTTGGGTATATCCATCTTACCTCGATGTCCAATTTCTCCTAAAGTATAGAAGTAGGGTGGGAGGTTTGCTTCTGCTGCCATAATATTCAGCAACTTGACTCGTTCTAACCAATGCCACTCTTCGGCTAGGGCTCGCATACGGGTTAACTGATGCACTTGATGCAATGCTCCTAACCAAAGGGGACCACT
>JAAHHL010001035.1 GCA_010672185.1 Caldora sp. SIO3E6
TCTGCATCGCATCTAACGCGACTTTTACGTTGCCATCAGTACCATTTTTTAACCCAACAGGCATAGACAAACCACTAGCCATTTCTCGGTGAGTTTGTGATTCAATAGTACGGGCTCCAATCGCAGCCCAGGAAATTAGTTCAGAGAAATAGTCAATTGCTATAGGATCTAGAGCTTCTGTCGCAGTAGGTAAGCCATTCTCAGCAATTTTAATCAATAGACTACGACCAGTGAATAAACCCTTCTCTATTTGGAAAGAATCATTCATATCTGGATCATTGAGCAATCCTTTCCAACCCACTGTGGTTCGAGGCTTTTCAAAGTAAACCCTCATCACCAGGAGTAGCCTATCTTTCACTTTGTCCGCTAGCTGCTTAAGTTTTTGAGCGTATTCTACAGCGGCTTGAGTGTCATGGATTGAACAAGGTCCAACTATAAGGAATTTTCTCGGATCTTTACCGTCAAGGATGTTCTTGATTTGTTTTCTTCCTTGTAAAACTGTTTCTACCGCTGATTCAGTTACAGGTAACTCTTTTTTTATTTTCCTGGGACTAATTAAATTTTGTGAAGATTCAATATTGATGTTGAAAATTTTCTTGACATTCATATTTCTTAACTCACCCTTATTCCTGAGTAGTTGCATGTATAAATGACACGCCGACGATTATAAATTATATTTTTTGCATTGGCTAGGGTAAGCTTTAGGGTCATCCTTAAGGCATTTGGAGACAATCCTTATACAAAACCCGCCCTAACCATAACCTGGTAAAGGTTACAAGTGAGTCCAGAATATTTCCAACGTAACATTACTTATTTTGAAGTTACATTTTTTGTAACACCCAGCAAGCCGTAGATTCATTAATCCAGAAAATATCTAACCGTTAGTCTAAATGCATTATCCCAATCAATGCATTCACATTTATACCAAGTTAATTGCATAAAACTGCAAGTTAATTGCACAAAACTGCAAGTTTAACTTAGCCAGGGTAAACGTATCTGAAGCTTGGGAGAGGTGACAAGGGGTGTGGGTTTTGGGGTATCAAAAATTAAATTGTCATAGCTGCCTCGGTTGTTAATTGTAAGTATAAAAAGTTACATGGTTGCTGCTAAAAATTACGAAAATACCGATTGTGCCAGTTAGGGTGCGGAATGTCGGAGACTTCTTCTATCGGTTCGTCTTTGTTAATTACAATTTGAACCGAGAAGTCGGAGCTCTTGAGGTCTTGCAGTAACCAGATAAGTAGTCGGACAAAAGTAAATCGCCCTATATAAAGTTTTGTGACAATAAAATAGTCACGCCCTGGTATATGGAGAAGTTGAGTCTCGAAAAGCAGTTGCAATTGGCTTTAAGACTAGCAATGGGGCTGATCTACTGGCTCGGAAAACTTGCGTGGCGCGATCGCGTTTCCCTTGAGGCGATCGCTCCGGGGGTTGAAAACCAAAGTCATTAGTATAATTGGACTTTGGACAAATGACTTTTAAGGGCGGAGCGACATTTCCTCCAACCCCTTTAAGGAGTTGGCTTCCCCGTCGCTTTTTATGAGTTATAGCAGTGCGCTCTCGTGTATTTACAGTACAAATGCTCTAAAATTTTTATGATAAAGCTTCCATTTAAAATGTGTAAATACACCAGCGCTCAGCGCTATAACTCTAAGGAGCAATCATCATCCAAGCATCCACTTCTGGACTGTGGTCATTAGGAGCATATCTCCAAAAACTATCCCATGCTACCCTTGCCTTGTGCTTATCTCCAATAGCTTCTAGTACTTGTGCTAATACCCCATAAGCCGCTGCGCGATCGCTTTTTAATTCAATTGCCTCTTCTAGGTAGCTTTTCGCCTCTGAATAACGTTGTTGCTTTAATAATGCCCAACCAAGATTTTTGAGTAAAGCATATCTTACCTCTTGATCTTCATCTGGTGACAATCTTGCTTTGAGTAAATCGACGGCTACAGTATATTGTTTAGCGATAATCTGCAAACGAGCTAAATTGTTAAAAGCTGCTGAGATATTTCCTCCCATCGCTATCTGATATTCAGCCGTTGCTTGGGGATATTTGCCCTGCTTTTCATAAAGAGAACCGAGATTATAATGGGTCTTCATATAGTCTGGTTTAATTAGTAGAGCACAGTGGTAGTAAATTTTCGCGACCCCTAAGCGATTAGCCAGATGGTTATCTACACCGCGATTGTTGAAAGTAACCTCAAGTTTCGGCAATAGGGAACGCCAACCAAGCAACCTCAGCAGCAATAACAGTGCTAACCAACAGTTCACACCCAGGGATTTTAGTAAAGAAACCAGGTTAATTGTTTTTCTTTGTTCGTCTGATTCAGTGAGTGATACTGGTTTAACTTTCTGGCTAACCCGCGATGACTCAGCTTTAGCAGTTAATTCTATCTCCGCTAACCGTTGCCCAATCACCAGGGTATTTTCAGGTCGAGCACTGGGAACCAGAGCCATCATATCATCAAGTAAATTCGCCAAACTATCTGTAACTTGGGGAGCAAATTCTCGCCAATTCAACTCCAAAGTTTGGGGATTCCGCAGGCGCATCGGGTGTTTTCCTGTTAGTAAGTGAACAAAAGTTCTTCCCAAAGCAAAAAAGTCTGATTGGGGTACTGCATGACCATCTGCTTGTTCTGGTGGCTGGTAACCTGCTGAACCAATCCTAGTACCAGTAACATTTGCTGCTTGTTGTTGCAAATAGCTTGCTGTCACTTCTCGTACCGCACCAAAATCAATCAATACCAGCTGTCCATCTGGTTTGAGCATAATATTAGAAGGCTTAATATCCCGGTGAAAATACTGCTGTTGATGCAGCTGTTCTAAGATTTCCACTAACTGTTTTAACCAGTAGATTGCTTGCTCTTGAGTAATTGGTTGATTACTCTTACTAGCTAGCCATTCTTCCAAATTCCGACCCTCAATTTTCTCCATCACCAGACAGTGGCATGGTGTTTTGCCATCCTGCAACCAGGTAAAATAACCATCTGGCTCCACTTTAGGAATTCCTGGATGATTCAGCTGCTTCAATACCAGTGCTTCTCGCTGAAACAGGGAAACTGCTTTGGGATAGTTATTGAGCAAAACTTTCAAAACTTTGGGAGTACCGTTATCGTCTACCTCAACAGTCTGAGCAAAACCACCTTTACCCAGTTCCTGTACAACTAGGTAACACCCTTA
>JAAHHL010001036.1 GCA_010672185.1 Caldora sp. SIO3E6
TCAGCTACCCACCTCAACAACTTAGCTGAATTATACAAATCTCAGGGACGATACACCGAAGCTGAGCCTTTGTATGAGCAAGCGATCGCTATTGATAAGCAATCCTTACCTCAAAACCATCCCCAATCAGCTACCCACCTCAACAACTTAGCTGAATTATACAAATCTCAGGGACGATACACCGAAGCTGAGCCTTTGTATGAGCAAGCGATCGCTATTGATAAGCAATCCTTACCTCAAAACCATCCCCAATTAGCTACCCACCTCAACAACTTAGCTGAATTATACAAATCCCAAGGATGTTACTCGGAAGCTGAGCCTTTGTACAAGGAAGCGATCACTATCAATAAGCAATCCCGACCTCAAAACCATCCCCAATTAGCTAAGAGTCTCAAAAAACTAGCTAATTTATACAAATCCCAAGGACGTTACACCGAAGCTGAACCTTTGTATGAGCAAGCCATCGATATCGCTAAGCGCTTCCTACCACAAGACCATCCTGACTTAGCTACCCACCTCAAAACCTTAGCTCAATTGTACAAATCTCAAGGACGCTACATCGAAGCTGAACCTTTGTATAAGCAAGCCATCGATATCGACAAGCATTCCCTACCACAAGACCATCCTGATTTTGCTACTAGTCTCAACAACTTAGCTCAATTGTACCAATCCCAAGGACGTTACACCGAAGCTGAACCTTTGTATGAACAAGCCATCGATATCGCTAAGCGTTCTCTACCTCAAGATCATCCTTCCTTAGCTACCCACCTCAACAACTTAGCTGAACTTTACCGTTTCCAAGGACGCTACACTGAAGCTGAGCCTTTGTATGAGCAAGCTATTGAAATTAACAAGCATTCTCTACCTCAAGACTATCCTTCCTTAGCTATCCATCTCAACAACTTGGCTCAATTGTACCAATCCCAAGGACGTGACACCGAAGCTGAACCTTTGTATGAGCAAGCCATCGATATCGCTAAGCGTTCTCTACCTCAAGATCATCCTGACTTAGCTACCCACCTCAACAACTTAGCTCAATTGTACTCTTCCCAAGGACGTGACACCGAAGCTGAACCTTTATATGAGCAAGCCATCGATATCGACAAGCATTCCTTACCTCAAGATAATCCTTCCTTAGCCAGAAACCTCAACAACTTAGCCGAATTATACAAATCCCAAGGACGTGACACCGAAGCGGAACCTTTGTATGAGCAAGCCATCGATATCGCTAAGCGCTCCCTACCTCAAGACCATCCTGACTTAGCTACCCACCTCAACAGCTTAGCTGAGCTTTACCATTCCCAAGGACGTTACACCGAAGCGGAACCTTTGTATGAGCAAGTCATCGACATCGCTAAGCGCTCCCGACCTCAAGATAATCCTTCCTTAGCCAGAAACCTCAACAACTTAGCCGAATTGTACTCTTCCCAAGGACGTGACACCGAAGCGGAACCTTTGTATGAGCAAGCCATCGACATCGCTAAGCGCTCCTTACCTCCAGACCATCCTGACTCAGCCAAAAGCCTCAACAACTTAGCTCTACTATACTATTCCCAAGGACGCTACAGTGAAGCCGAACCTTTGTTATTGGAAGCTTTGAGAATTTGCGATCACCTAGGCTCAGAGCATCCTAATACTGTTACAATCTCGAACAATTTTATCCATTTCTTGATGCAAGTAGTCAATGAGGGACAGGAGTCGGTACTATCTGAGCATCCCATAGTGCAGGAAATATTGGCGAAGATTAAGGAAGAAGGAGAATTAGACATCTAAAATAGAGCAATTTTGCCAGCGTCATAACATTTGCAAATTGTCTTTTTGCTCTATTCTTCGTAATTTTCTATCCAACAGCTCATCAATTGTCCAGAACACCGACTTATTCAAGAAATCGGGGTTCTTAAGCACTAGCAAATTAGGGCAGATAGATCCCCTTTGTGTCCTTTGTGCCTTTGTGGTTATCTCTTCTAATTACTTTAAAATGTTGGGTTTCGCTTCGCTTCACCCAACCTACTTTTTCCTCACTTATGCTGAATACGACAAAGGTAAATGGAAAAATGACCTTTACTTTTAACCAAACAGCTTATTGCACTCTACTAACTGAAGTTGCTCCCCAAGTAATTGAGACTTTCTGCAAGTGATCGCTATCGCTAAGCAATCTTTACCTCAAAACCATCCTTCCTTAGCTGACAGCCTCAACAACTTAGCTATATTGTACCAATACCAGGGACGATACTCCGAAGCTGAGCCTTTGTTTCTGGACGCTTTGAGAATTCGCGATCGCTCTTTAGGCTCAGAGCATCCTAAGACTGTTACAGTATGGGAGAATTTTGTCGATTTTTTGGTGAAAGTAGTCAGTGAGGGAAAGGAGTCGGTACTATCTGAGCATCCTATAGTGCAGGAGTTACTAGCGAAGATTAAGGAAGAAGGAGAATTAGACATCTAAAATAGAGATTCTCTCTGTGTCCTCTGTGCCTCTGTGGTTATTCCGTCCAATTACTACCACAGGCAAAAATGGGAAGTCTCAAAAAATGCGAATGGTGAGAACATAGTTTATATGAAAACACCTATTCCATTATTAGATATAATCCCAAAAACAGCAGAAATTGTCAACTTCGGAATTGAGAGAGAAGTAACCTAGTTGACAATTAACAGCACAACACGGTACTATAAGTATGTTGTTAACTGTTGTCGAGGTGACAAAGTACCTAAAACCTAGAGAAGCTGCGGAATATCTGGGAGTTAACGTCAGAACGTTAGCTAGATGGGAAAGCAAAGGTATTATCCAAGCGATAAAGACACCATCAGGGCAGCGTAGATACGACGTTGAATCGTATACTCAAAGCTTCTCACCAGTAAAGCAAACTGTGTTGTATTGTCGCGTATCAAGCCATGCTCAGAAGCCAGATTTAAACCGCCAAGTTGCTGCATTGCAAGCTTTGTACCCAGAAGCCAAAACCATTAAAGAAGTTGGTGGAGGGTTAAATTTTCAGCGAAAAAAACTACTAGAACTTCTAACTCAAATAATGAAAGGTGAAGTTAATAGAGTAGTCGTAGCTCATAAAGATAGACTTGCTAGATTTGGCTTTGACTTATTTAACTGGCTCTGTGAGCAAAATAACTGTGAGTTGATTGTTCTCAACGAAAAAGAATTATCACCTCAAGAAGAAAT
>JAAHHL010001037.1 GCA_010672185.1 Caldora sp. SIO3E6
TTAGTGAAGAAGCGATCATCCAAATCATGGCGCTGTAAGTCATTGGCATAAGCCTCAAAAGTTTTTACCGGGATGAATAGATTGCTCATCACTCCCTCTTGAGGACTCACTAAACCCGTTTCCCTTTGCCAATCAAAACCATAAAAATCAGTTTGGGGACATAGAGGCTGACCATGAGAATAAAAATTGCCTTCTTTAGTAGCCCAAATCAGTGCAAAAGCTAAATATCCCTGGGGTTTCAGACCACAAGTTTGAACCGATTGATTAATGCTAATGCGTGTGAAAGATAAATCACCAATCTGGACAGCTAAAAATTCACTTTGGAATGAACCGCAAGAAAGCTGAATGTTTTGCATTCGGCTATAGCCTAAGAACTCACTCAACTGCTCCACATCTGTAAAGCAACTGGAAAGAATCTTGGAACTTGCTGCTTTAGATGGTTTCCCATCTTGACCAGAGCTTGCTGCTTTGAAACTCATAACTACTTCAGACCACATATAGCGTTTCTCGGACTTATGAGGTACACTCCTAAGTCTCAAAGTCCCCTTTCCAAGGGGAATTTAGGGGGATAAAGATGTACCTCACAAGTCGTATAATTGCTATAAGCTCCTTTTCTAATACTTCAGTAGACGGGCGAGAACCAACAGAACTAAGGAAGCCAACCACGATCCTGCTACAACACTGACCATACCTGTATCGAAATCCCCGGTTGCACCCACAATCATTCCAGGGATAAATGAACCGCCAACACCGCCAAAAAACACGGACAAACCATTATAAAGCCCTGTCCCAGAACCCACTTGATTAGCTGGGAGTAATCGCTGAATAATCGCATATTCCTGGGCAATAAAAGCACTTTGGCAAAAAACAGCACAAGCAAAGAAAAAGACCAGCAGCTGGACATCCTGCATAGTTGTGGCAGTATAAATCAACAAGCCTGTGAGTCCACAACCAATGGCTGCCGTCAGAGACCGTTTACCTAAGCGATCGCCGACAATACCCATAATGAGAGTTCCCACAACGCTTGCCATAAAAACCACGGTTAAGGGCCAACCCAGTGCTTCAAAATCGATCCCCTTAGCTCGATTAAAATAGATTGGTAGCCATCCCAAGACTCCAAAGGTACAAAAGTTGTTGAGTGAGCCTCCGAAAACCGCAAGCAAAAATTGGCGATTGCCGATGAGAATCCTCCAATCCAAGAACACAGAAGTTTTGACTGGCAAGTTTGTAGAGGGAACTTGACCTGCTTCAATATAGTCTAGCTCGGCAATCGTCATGGCAGGATAGTATTGCGGACGATCTTGCACAAACCTCACCATTAGGGGTATTGCTACAAACAAGCCACTTATGCCCAACACTGCAAATGCAGCTTGCCACCCAACTGCGTTCACCAGCCACACTACAAGCAGTGGCGAGACAGCTAATTCTAGCAATAGACCAAGTAACCACAGGGCATTGGCACGCGATCGCTCCTGCAACGGGAACCACTGACTAATAATTACACTGATCATCGGCAGATGAATTCCCTGAGCCAGTCCTAATAATAAACGCAGTAAGACCAACGCCAGCAAAGAAGTTCCCAGAGGAGCGCACAAAATCGTCACCCCAGAGAAAAGAGCGATCGCTAAAATCACACTGCGTTTAGGACCAAAACGTTCTGCTAGAGGACTCAAGACAATGTTGGCAAGCCCATAGGATAGGAAAAATGCCCCCAAGAGGATTTTGCCATTGGCTCCAATTTCGCGATCGCTCCAGCCAAAATCTTGAGCAAGGCGCGGCAGTGCCAAAGCCAGACTATTGCGGGTGAGGAAGTGGAAAAAGAAGGTTACCCCAAGAATTACAGGAATCCGCCACCGAACACGACCGATTTTGCCTCTCAAAATTTGCTCCACCACCAAAAACCCTAGCGTGACCTCAAGGAGTTTACTCTCAATGCACCTTCTTCCAGATGAATGGATATTCCACGACTTGCATTACGTGAATTCACTGAACATTAATAAATTTTACACCTACGTGTATTCACTGAACATAGTACAGAGGTAAGTGTTGATGAAGGAAAAATTCGCTCTTCAGGTTGAGAAATGCCTAATATTGTTGCAATTTCTCCTTGCTGTGAATTTCTTTGTTTGAGGATCTCATACAAATAAGGACCAAAGTGCGGAATGTCGGCTTAATATCCCTGCATCAGTTTTGGAAAAAACAGCAAAAGTTCACTAAGATTGAAGCATGATATTGTTAGAGCTTTGAATTGGAGTCATTTTTACCACAAAGGCACAAAGTACACGAAGGGAAGATGCGATCGCACTTATTCTAAGAATATGGACTTATTCTCCCAAGCCCTAATTAAAGCAGATTACTCACTAAGCGAAAACCAATATGTGTAGTTCCTGTATCCGGTGATTGAGACTCCCTCGCCGCAGGACGATAGCGACTACAATAGTTAGGGGCACAAAGATAAGAGCCGCCTTTGATTACATGCTTAGCAACCCCTGGTTCCCTAGGACAGAGATACCAGCAGCTATCGCTCAATTAACTCATCTGCAATCGCTGGATTTATCGTCAAATGAAATAACAGAGATACCAGCAGCTATCGCTCAATTAACTCACCTGCAAGTGCTGAATTTATCGAAAAATCAAATAAAAGAGATACCAGTAGCAATCGGTCAATTAACCAGCCGGCAATACCTGGATTTAAACAATAACCCCCTCAACCCTATCCTCAAAATTGCCTATGACAAAGGACTCGACGAACTACAAGCCTATTTAAAGAGTATAGAACAACCAGAACAACGAGAAGAGTTGTATGAAGCAAAATTAGTGTTAGTTGGGGAAGGAGGAGTAGGGAAAACTACTCTCCTCAAAGCACTCACCGGGAAAGAACCTCAAAAGGATGAAGCAACGACTCATGGAGTTAGTATAGAAGTTCAAGCTCTACATCTACCCCATCCCCAAAAAAAAGATATTGCCATTAAACTCAATGCTTGGGACTTTGGGGGACAAGAAGTATATCGCGTCACTCACCAATTTTTCTTCAGTAAACGTTCCATCTACTTACTGGTTTGGGAACCTCGTCGGGGGGTGCAACAGTGCCAAGTGGAAGACTGGTTAAAACTGCTGCGGCTGCGGGTGGGAGATGGGGGGCGGGTGATTATTATCTCTACTTATT
>JAAHHL010001038.1 GCA_010672185.1 Caldora sp. SIO3E6
GAAGTTAGAAGCTTTGGACATGAGGAGGCAAGACCAGAACCTATTGCTTCCCAGTTTAAGGGATGGGAGCTAGTACTGTGGAACTGGCATCTTGCCAGTACGATTACCTTAGGCGATCGCTTTCTCGTTAGGATATTTTATTGGTTGTAATTTTCGTTATTTTTTGCTATTATTTTAATAATGGAATAGGTGTGCGCATATAAGGTATAAATTGCACCTTCTCTATTAATCCAACAATATTGTGTAGGGGTATTTGTAGGGGTATTTGTAGGGGCGGGTTTAGGGATAACCTAGGCCATTTGACCCGAATATTGAGATCAAAACCCGCCCTACCGGCATCTTCCCGGTTAACGCAAAATGTTCCCCTCAAAACCCACCCTATTGGCATCTCCCTGGTTAGGGAAACTTCTCCCAAATTCCCCAGAATTGGTGGATTTAGGGGGGAAGTTATCCCTTGGGCGGGTTTTGATATGACAGTTATCGTCAAATTCGATAAGGATGACCATAAACCCGCCCCTACAAATATACGGAATTTTTTTCTCAATTCTCAATTCTCAATTCTCCATTTCCAAGACCTGGTATACTCAATGTATAAACTTGCCAGTTGTATTGTCAGTGATGATTACCCAAAAAGTAAGCATGTGGGGCAACTCCCTTGGAATCAGACTTCCTCAAGCGATTGTTCAGCAGGTGAACTTGCACGAAGGCGCATTAGTAACCATTTCTACTGAGGATAATAAGATTATTCTTTCCACCGCACGACCAAAGTATACCCTTGATGAACTACTCCAAGATGTAACACCCCAGATGCAGCATGATGAGTTAGATTGGGGAGTTACTGTGGGAGAAGAAAATTGGTAAAAATCGATGGACGCATCCCGTCTCGTGGTGATATTATCCGATTGGAACTGAATCCCCGCACTGGTAGCGAACAGGCTGGCTACCGTCCGGCAATAATCATCTCGCCATTAGCTTATAATCGGATTTCTAAAATTGTGTTGGTTTGTCCCATTACAAGCCGGAAGAAAGGATGGCCCTTTGAGGTGGAAATGCCAGCACACATGCAGACTAGTGGTGTTGTGCTTGTCGATCAGCTGAGGGCAGTAGATTGTAATGCAAGGGTTGCAGATTTCATTGAAAAAGCTCCCCCAGAGTTGGTTGATGAAGTTCTTGCAAGAATAGAGCCTCTGGTAACTTGAGCAACGATTTTGGGAGCATTAAATGTCAAATACAAGTTACTCAAAGCCTTGCCAATGTCTCGTCCTAGGAAAACAGTATTGTTTAAGGGCGTTTGTAATGGTGTTTGTTGGGACATTTGTTGGGACGTTTGTAGGGGCGGGTTTAGGGACAATTTACACCATTTGACCCGAATCTTCCAATCAAAACCCGCCCTGTCGGCATCTCCCCAGTTAATGCAACTAATCCCAAATTCAGTTTTCACTTTTTGGCGAAAAATAATTCAAAGTACCCAGAATTGGTGGATTTAGGGGGGAAGTTATCGATTGGGCGGGTTTTGATATCAAGGTTATCGTCAAATGGGATAAGGGTGACCCTAAACCCGCCCCTACAATAATTCTCAATTCGATCTTCGACCTTCCTCTAAAATTGAAGGACTCGTGGGAGTGGTGTGAGTTAAATGAAGCTGAGACTAAACAAGATAGTAAGCCCTTGGTGGCAATCGATTGAGCAGCAGCCAGTTTTGATGTGGAGTCTGTCGCTACTCTGGTTGCTAGTGATTGGCTGGTTAGCTTTTTTGTGGAATTTGGGAAGTACAGGTTTAATCGATGAGACTGAACCCCTGTTTGCAGAAGCGGCCCGCCAAATGACAGTCACCGGAGACTGGATTACCCCTTACTTTAATGGTGAGACCCGTTTTGATAAACCGCCATTGGTTTACTGGTTAATGGCTATTGGCTATAAACTAATTGGTGTGAATGAATGGGCAGTAAGACTCCCCTCCGCCTTAGCCGCGATCGCATTAATGGCCTTGGGGTTCTATACTTTGCGATATTATGGAGTATCCTGTACCCCCGGTGTTGTTCCCCCAGAGGATTCTAAGGCGTATCTTCAAAGTCAAAGAGTTTATGTAGGGGCAAAGCATTTGGGCGATAATTCATCGGTAAAACCCAAGTCAGACAATCCAAATGCTTTGCCCTCCGATAGTTGGAAAACATACCCCAATCCCCAACGTCAACTGTGGGTAGCTGCTGGGATAGGTGCAGCGATGATTGCCTTAAATCCTCAAACCATAGTTTGGGCAAGAACCGGAGTCTCTGATATGCTGCTCAGTGGTTGTATGGGTACGGCACTCCTGGCTTTTTTCCTAGGATATGCGCAAAAAGAGGGTGAACGAAAAAATGAGTGGGGAAACGAGTCAGCAGACGCGGAGACGCGGAGACGCGGGGACGCGGAGAATGGAAATCCCACGCCAAATTTCGTTCACCCTCAAAAAGAACAAGAACAAACAACACCAAAAGATCATCCATCTCCCTATCCTCCCATTTCCTCATCAAATTGGTATCTAGCTTGTTACTTCCTCATTGCCCTAGCTATTCTTACCAAAGGACCTGTGGGTATTGTACTACCAGGGATAATTATTGGAGCTTTCCTACTTTACCTAGGCAAATTGCGAGAAGTTCTACGAGAGATGCAGATTGTTAGAGGCATCTTGATCATTTTGGCTTTAACACTGCCTTGGTATGGATTAGTCACCGCAGCTAATGGCAAAGCCTACATTGACTCGTTTTTCGGCTATCATAATTTCCAACGCTTCACTGAAGTAGTCAACGATCACTCTGCTCCCTGGTATTTCTACTTTCTTGTCGTATTTGTCGGTTTTATTCCTTGGTCTGTCTACTTACCAATCGCAATAGCAAGGCTACGCTTTTGGCAGAGGAAACGGTGGCACAATGCTCCCCGTGCCAGCCATTTAGGTTTATTTGCCCTATTTTGGTTTGCAGGTATCTTCGGCTTCTTTACTATTGCGGTAACCAAACTACCCAGCTATGTCTTACCTTTGTTACCTGCCGCAGCTATTATCATAGCTCTGTTTTGGAGTGAAGAAATTACTAGTGCAACTAAAGGAGACGCGGAGACGCGGAGACGCGGAGACGCGGAGAATGGAAATCTCATCCAAAATTTCGCTCCCCCAGGAAAAACTCTCTCC
>JAAHHL010001039.1 GCA_010672185.1 Caldora sp. SIO3E6
CTCCATCACCTTAGAGAAACAGCAGATAGCCTCGTTAGATTGATTTACCTGAGCCAGGGCAATACCCAAATTACAGTAACCATCCACGGAATCTGGTTGCAATTGCAGGTGCTGCTGGTAATATTCGATCGCGTCCTCCCACTTACCAACCGTTGCCAGAGCATTCCCCCAGTACAACCAGACTTCAGCCAAATCTGGATTAAGTTGCACTGCTTGTTGGTAAAATGCGATGGCTGCTACCGGATCTCCTTTGTTTGCTACTAATTTCCCTAACTCAAGTTTGGCTGCTGAGGAATTGGGTTGCAGGAGTATAGCTTGTTGATAAGCGGCAATAGCTCCATCTAAATTTCCTGTTTGTGCCAGAACTTTGCCCAACTCCAAGTAAGCTAAAGGTGATTCTGGTTCCAGGCATATCGCTTGTTGATAAGCCGCGATCGCTCCCTGTTGCCGCTGTGCTACTGTTAAATTACTTTGTTTAGTTAGAGCTTGACCTAAATAAAAGCAGGTTTTTGCTGAAACTGGTGCAATCTGGAGAGAATTCAAGAGACAGGCATAAGCCTTTTTTTCTGGATGGACTACTTGATTATCGAACAGATGACAGTAAGCTTTTGCAAAACTTGGTTGCAACTCCATTGCCTGTTGCCAACAGCCAATAGCTTCCTCCAGCTTACCTTGTTGGAGGAGAGCGCCTCCCCAATCACCATAGGCTGCTGCCAAGTCTGGTTGAAGCTCAATCTCTTGTTGAAAACTAGCAATAGCCTCATTTAAGCTGCCTTGTTGTAAAAAGCACAATCCCAGATTGTAGTAAGTTTCAGTTAGCTCTGGTTTAATATCTAAAGCCTGGGAATAACAGGTGATAGCTTCTGGAAAATTTTCTAGTTTTTGATATACCTGTCCCTGATGTTGGTATGCTTGCCAAAAATCAGGCTTAAGTTCAATTGCCCTCTGCCAACAGGCAATTGCCTCATCAAAGTTTCCTTGCTGTGCTAGCACCCATCCTAAATTGGAGTGAGTTTCGTACTGATTGGCATCCAATTCCAGAATTTGCCAATAAATTTCTGTAGCTAGTTGCAGGTTGCGCTCACCGAGAAGTCTCTGTGCTGTACTATCTAATATGGTAATTAGCCCCACCAGCCACTGTTCTATTTCCTCCGGAGTTCCCTGAGCGATCGCCCAAAACCAAATAGCTTGTGCTTCTGTTACTTCCCCTGCTAGCAATTGAGCCAATCCCAGATACCAATAATTAGACATGACAGTAGGATCAGTCTCAACACATTGCTCATAGAGACTGATAGCCTTACCATACTTCCCTTGTATTAGGTATTCAGCAGCTTGTCCTTGCATTCTTGACAGTTTTTTAAAGACAAGGAGTTAGTCGAGGAATTCCGAGGTGTTAAACCAAAGAGCGAGTACCGCCAAGTAATTGATAAATATTTGCCAGCGGGTGTTGTTGCTGGTTCCTAATGCAGAAGGCAACAGAAAAAACAATCAATATCATAAAGTACACCTAGAACACCGATTCAGTAATAAAATTTGACAAAATATCTTATATAGGGATTGACGAAAAATAGTCAATGGATTTCACTCTCCGCGTCTGGTGCGTCGTCTCACCTAAATTTCGATTACTGAATCGACGCTTTAGTTTTTCTTGTCTGTTGCCTCCTGTCTCAAACCAATAACTTTTTACTGTTAACCACCTCATTGAAATGAGAAACGCTATATGCCAAATTTTGACTAGTATTTCTCCTATCGTCAAACTTGTCGTTATGACGGGGGACTACTGCCGGAAGCAGTTGAGTTACCCAGCAAGGGGTGAACTAACATTCTGGATTGACTCAGCACTACTAGGTAACTCTAAACAATAACCTGCACCATACACCGTTTTGATATAACAAGGATGGCGTGGGTCAGGTTCCAGTTTCGTCCTTAGGTGGCGGATATGCACCCGGATCGTTTCAATATCATCATCTGGGTCATAACCCCAAACTTCCTTGAGAATTTCACTAGGAGAAACCGTTTGACCATGACGTTGGAGTAAGCAGTGCAGGAGTTCAAACTCCAAATGGGTAAGTTTAACTGTATTCTCAAACCAAATACACTCAAACCTTTCTGGTACTAAAGTCAATGGACCATAGCTCAGAATTTCCGAGTGTTTTGCTGCTTGAGGAATGCGGTCTGTTCGTCTTAACAAGGCTCGCACCCTCGCCAGCATTTCTTCGAGTTCAAAAGGCTTGGTCATGTAGTCATCCGCACCAGCATTCAAGCCTTCAACCTTATCTTGGGTTTGACCTAGAGCCGTCAACATCAGTACCGGAATATCAGTGGTGCGCTCATCTCGACGGAGCCTCTGGCAAACAGTAAATCCATCTACTTTTGGCAGCATCAAGTCGAGCAAGATCAGGTCAGGCTGTAGTTGTACAGCTAACGCCTGACCCTTGACTCCATCGCTGGCTTGACTAACGTCATAACCAGCTAGCTCCAGATTGACGGAGACTAATTCTGATATTGCAGAGTCATCGTCGATTACGAGTATCCGGGGCATCACTAAAGAGTTTCCGCTGAGTGTGTTTATTAAAGTTCCATAAGAACTCATTTAGGAATATAAAGAATCCTGTACCGATTATAATCGGTGATTCTAAATTTTTTCTAAATAAGGTTAAGGTTTTCTGAAAATTGTGAAGTATTAATTAGTAATGATATGCCCCCGGAAAATGCTTAACAGCCTAAGTAGTAAAGGATACAGCGGCTAGGAGGAAAGTACTGAGCACCAGACGCAGAGATGAGGGAATGCCAATTTTTCTTGTCTTACCTCCCCAGCTCCCCCATCCTGACAAGGGTCGGTTTTTTACTTTCGGGTTGGGACAAGACAAGGTGGACAAGGAGGACAAGGTGACAAGGAAGGAAAACCGTACAAAATGCTGTTCGGTTCGCCAAAATTATTGACGTTGAAAAGCACAGTTTTTCGTAAAAAATCCTCCTTGTCTACTTGTCTACTTTCCTCCCTTGTCTTATCTTGACCGAAATATTAAAAACCTACCCTTGTGAGCCCCACCCTCCCCACCCTCCCCACACCCATCCCCTCAGCTTCCCGGCTCCTGGTTTTCCTCTTCTAGGACAACTTTAGCTGCCTGGAGTGCCCGCTCTTTACCCTTGCTCGCTTCCTGA
>JAAHHL010000104.1 GCA_010672185.1 Caldora sp. SIO3E6
CCAAAGTTACCCAGGGATTTTCCGGGTCGATGCCAGGTTTTTGAGCCAACAGATGCAATTTCCTTGGACTTTTTTGGTTTGCTGCATGAGGAGAAAGCCTTCTCTGGTATGGCTTACACACTTATTCAGCAAGCCCTACTTAAAGACGCGATCGCACAAAAATCTCAAACCTAATACCTCAACATGTCTCACCAACCTCACCCTGATTCAGAGCCAATAACAATCAATTGTGCGATTATTACCGTAAGCGATACGCGATCGCTCTCAACAGATCGTAGCGGACAGCTAATTAGGGAATTACTCCTGAGAGCTGGACATGGGATTGCTGTTTATGAAATTCTCAAGGATGAACCGGCTCAGATTCAGCTACAGCTGGAAACCTTAAGCAAGCAAACTGAACTTGATGCTGTAATTTTTAATGGTGGTACCGGCATTGCACCGCGAGATACCACTTATGATGCTCTAGAAAAGTTACTGGAAAAGACTTTGCCGGGATTTGGCGAACTGTTTCGCTGGCTCAGTTACCAAGAAATTGGCTCACGAGCGATCGCTTCGAGAGCAGTTGCCGGTGTCTATCAAAAAAAACTAGTCTTCTCTATCCCTGGCTCATCTGGTGCAGTTAAACTTGCCCTAGAAAAGCTGATTTTGCCAGAATTAGTTCATCTAGTAACTCAACTGAATCAATAATTCTTTTTGGAGCACTCTCCCTCCAAAGCTTATTAATAAATAAGCTCTTAAGAAACACTCTGGCTAATGGCTAATGGCTAATTGCTAATGGCTAATGGTTAATTGCTAATGGCTAATTGCTCTTAAGAAACAAGGCTCCGAGGCAGGAGGAGTTGACTGTTTCTTCCTTACCATAGCGGCGTAGGATTCGACCCCACACCCTACACCCCGCGCCGTTAGGCGCTCATATCATGCAACACAAATACCATACTGAGGCAACAACTCTTGGGTAACATAAAACTGATGAGCTTTTAAAGCATCATGAAATAACTTCCAATTACTTTGGAGAAAGCTAGGATTATAAGGAAATCTTTCCTTACCTGTGTCAGTCAATTTTTCTGTTCCCAATGCCTCATATTTCCAAGACCCCTTGCCTTTGGAAATATAATCGATTTCTGCTCTGCCAAAACTAAATTTACCTTTACTAATACTAGTAAGCCATTTTTGATTTCGGTCTTCACCTTTCTGATCTCTAATAGTTACTAGCATCTGGGTAATTAATTCCCGATCCTGATCAGGAAGTCCCGAAACATCGGCAGTGGCATCCCCTAGAAGATAACGCTTGAGCCAAATACACATATTATCCGCAGCCTCAAGATAATCTCTGGGATTATCCCGTTTAATTCGTTGATTGAGTCCGTTTTTGTAACCCCACTTCAAAAATGGCTTGTCGGGATTGGATAACACTGCAACATGTCCTAAAGGAAGGGCATCCGCCATCAAAGAGCCTAAGATTTTATCTGGTAAATTTTTCTGGAAATATTTTTCTAACTTGGAGATTAATTCAGTATCAGCTTGATCATTTTCGTTGACTAATTCTGTGGCTTCATTAACTCGATGACTAACCCCGGCAAAGCCCTGATGTGCCCAAGTATCAGCGTAAACATGCATGGCAATGCCTAAGCGATGTAAGCTATAAAGAGTATCACGACGATGAATACATTCAGCAACCATTGCTTGAGCTACATAGCTATTAGGACGGCAAATAAGTTTGTTAATAAATTTGCCTGCTGGTTCTTTTCCTGCGGGCAAACCACCATTCCCCGGTAAAAAATGGAAAGGAATCCAGACTCGATAATTAGCTAGTTTGCGAAAATTGCGATAATCAAGGGACTTGTGAGCTGATGTAGTCCGACTAAACAAAGCACCGTTATCGAAGATAATTAGACCAGAATTAGTCGCATCATCTACATACTGAGCGCAGTAAGCAATAATCTTAGCCTGCTGGTGCTCAAATCCTGCTAAACGGGCAACCACATAGGTAACGCCGTGATGAAAGTCAATTTGCATGTAACATGCACCTCAATTTGATAAAGAAGGCAGGAGGCAGAAGGCAGAAGGTTCTAAGGGAAACTGACTAGTTTCTTGTCTTCTTTTTAGGTGTGTCTTTTTACCCTGTTGCCAGATGAGTTTTTGCCTGGTGCCTGCGCTGTTAGGCGCTTATTACTCTTGAGAAACTAAAAATGAAAAGAGAAGTAGGAATTCCTTGATATGACTAGCTTATGGCTTCTTTTTAGGTAGAGAAAACTCTTATTCCTCCTGCCTCCTGCCTTCTAACGCTCATTACTTAAATCAACACTCCCGAAATTAACAAGAGCCTTCTAGCGCTAAATTTTAATGAATGGCTTGAACACACCCACTAATTCAGGATAAGCAGCTACTAGGGTGGGAAAAGTTCTATCACCATAATCGATTCCTACTTTCAACGGAAAAATCGACTCCGAATTCAGCGGTACCCACACTGCACCCGCTGCTTGCACAATCACCCAAGCACCGGCAATATCCCAAATCTTTGGCGTTGCCTCCACACCTCCCAAAACAGCACCTGTAGCCACAGTAATAAAGTTGTAACTGGCAACTCCTAGCATCCGCATTTTGCAGGGGAAGGGTTGTTGCAAGATGGAGGTACTGCGGGAGCAAAGATTGAAAAAGTGGTTGTTACTGGGAGTATCAGTACTGCTGTGGATAGGGAGTTCATTCATAAATGCTCCGTTTTTTAACTCTGCAATGCCTGAGTCTCCCCGCCAAAATCCATGAAAAGATTGCCCAACAGGGGGAAAATGAACATAGCCAAATACAGGTGTTCCTTGATAGAGCAACCCTAAGGAAATTCCCCACAGGGGAATTCCTCGGGTGAAATTCGTAGTGCCATCCAAAGGGTCAATGATCCAGCACCAGTCATTGTCAGGAAATTTGTGCTCCCCTTCTTCACTCAAAATACCATGACTGGGAAAACGAGAGGCGATCGCTTCTCTTATTTCTTGATCTGCCCAATGATCAGCTTGTGTTACCAGGGAACCATCTGCCTTTTGCAGTGCTTGTACTTGTCGAAAATCAGGAAGCAGGTGAGTACCAACTCTCTCCGTTATATCCCTCGCAAAATCTAAAAGTTCTGCCCAAAAATCACTCATCTTAGGTTGTAAGTTGTAGGTTACAGATTAACAATGGATAATTGATAATGGATAATTGATAATTAATCAATCCGGTTTAAAGCCTCTCCTTTTCGCGATCAGCTTCGCTGGTGCCGTAGGCAATCGCTTAACTTGTCACCATTGCCTAACACCTCACACCTATCCATCCAAATCACCTTCCATTACTGTCTTAATCGCTGCTTGGGTATTATCGCGGAATTCCTTAACATTAACCCTTCCCAGAAACCAAATAGCTACTAGCATTCCTACCGCTTGGATTGCAAAAACTAGACCATAAGCTAGCACCGGCACGGTGAATAAGGCTTCCCCAATGCTCAAAACTACGCCCCCTACTAATGTTGCCATACCCCGGGCGATCGCTTGAGCCAATCCCCAAGCACCTATGAAGGTACCCGCAGTTTCTGCTGCAGTGAGATCGAGCATAAGGCTAAGGGCTCCAGTAGTGGTGGTTCCTGTTGCTAGACCAAACAAAAGCATAGCAACTTTTAGCAAACTCTGTTCTTGGGTAAATCCTGCTAAAATAATTAGGCCAAAGCAAATAGCCACCAATAAGCAGCCCCATCTAGTGGTTTTTTTCTTGCCGATGCGTGGTACGACTAAAAAGCCACTGCCGCTGACTCCGATTAATGTTCCTAAACCCCAAAAAGCGTTGAGCCTTGTAGTGTCAGCAATTGACATCCCAAAAACATCACCACCATAAGGCTCCAAAACCCCCTCTTGCATAAACAAACTGAGGGTCATCACCATTAAAAAGGTGAAAAAGATGCCGGTTTGGCGACTGGCTGTTAAAACTTTGATTGCCCTACCTAGGGTAATACCATCTTCTCGATTAGCGATAGTTGAGCGAATACCGTAGCGAGAGTACTTTTTTTCAACTCCTAAAGTTGAGATAATTGTCAGTCCCACAACAACTAAAGGCACAATAGTAAACAGCTTGTTAATCGATGGCTTTAGTGATTCCAAAGCTGTTGCTAGAGAGGTGGAATCTGCTAGCAGTGCCGTACCACTATTGGCGACTAGAGCAGTGGTTGATTGATCTAGATTCTTGAGTAGAACACCACCGGTAATACCACCAATAACAATTCCGAGCATCAGCATAGACCAAGTTGTGCCCACCAACTGCCCGCGATTGTCTTCTTCGGAAACATCTACTAATAAGGCAGCAAAAGGTACGGAGCTAGAACTCAGAGCCAAGCCATAGATGGCAAACACTAAGGCTAAAAGGGCTGTCCAACCTAAGGTATCGCTGTTCAAAGTCCAGCCGCCAATTGATTGTATGGTACTACCCAGCTGCCACATTATCTGAACAGCAACAAAAGCTGTAATCGTGAAACCAGCTGCTCCTAGCCAAACATAGCCAGTGCGGTGATATCCCCATATCGGCTTAGCATCGGACATTTGTCCAAACCAAACCCTGGCGGGAGCCACTAACTGAGACATCGCCAAGACACCAGTAGCTAATGCCGGATCTACATCCAGCTCACTGATCATTACCCGATTGAGGATGGCTAAAGTTAGAACCGACATGATACCCAAACTCATTTGGAACAACCCCAACCGGAACATGGTTAGAAGATTAATTGTGGGAGGTAGTCTGTTCTGGGAAGTCGGTAAGTTAGTATTTTCCATTAAGATTTTGAGGGAACTCCAAGAAATAAATTATCCAATTTTTGGACTCCACCGTACCACACAAGCTTTCTTGCCTCCTGCCTCCTGCCTCGGAGCCTCCTGCCTTCAGAACACTAGCAACTTGGTTTACTCCGTAACTTGCAAATTAGATACTTACCAGCTTATGATCAATTGAATCTAGTCAAGGCAATTGATCATGGGTGAAGCCAAACGTCGTAAAGCCGCACTTGGAGAGCAGTACGGTAAAGAGCAAAATATTTTTCCCTGGCTCCCGATTACCAAAAGTCAAGGGGAGCAATTTGTCAAATGGACAACCAGAGGTGCTTGGATTGGTATTGGTCTGATGGTGCTCATCTGGCTGAGTGTCCGGTTTATTGGACCGGCATTAGGTTTGTGGGAAGTCTATTAGCATTTTCGACAAGACTTTCACTTAATAAACCAGGAGTTTGGGAGGCAGGGGGCAGATCTGGGAAGAATGGAAGCAAAATCAAAAACTGTAAATTGATTCCTACTGCTACTAAGAAGCAATATTTCTCCAGATGTAATATAAATGTATCTTTAGGGAAATATTGGAGTTATAAATAAAGTTTGATAAGAATATATGAACCTTAATTCACTCTTTATAAACTACTACGTTAACTTACAAGTCCATCTTTGGATAGAACCTAAAAAGATACTTAAGATTTAAAATTCAGATATGTTTGCCCTAGTGTTGTTAGTTATACATCACAAAAACTCTGAAGCAGGTTAAGCTAGTAACAAGCTGCTAAATAGTCTAGATAAATCCTAAGTTTAAAGGCTTTGCCTATGCTGAAGAGAAGTCTTGTACAACCAGATGGTTGGCTGGTAAAGCAGTGATGAGTAGCATAAACCTTAGTTTAGTTTTGGGATTATCGTAATGTTTGTCAGACTTGCAGAACAGCACCGTCAATTTGTCCACGATTTGGTAATGAATCTCCAAGCCTTGGCAACTGTCTTAGAAAAAAGAGGCTATCTAGCTTCCTGTTATACCTGCGGCGGTCAAATGAATAGTGCTTCTTTTATGGTTAGCTTAGGAAATAACCATTTAATTAGATTTTTGGTGTCAGATTATGGTATCACCTGGACTGAAATGCGGGACGATAGAGAGCTGATGAAGTTAGAAGGTGCTGAAGCAATAGCTCAACTTCAAGATCTGGCCAATTTGATTAAATACCAAATTCAGCCTTCAGAAGGTCATCCCCAAGTAAATAATCTGGTCTTGACATAGTTGACCAGAACAACAATTTTCTCATTGGGGTAAAGTACATTAGTTCTTGTCTGTTGGGAATAGAGAAGAAGGTTGACTACTCTTATGGTTCGAGTAATTAATTAGTCCTCAGGGTGTAAGTTGGATGCACTGAAGTGCGAAAATTAATAATATCTATGCTAATGTTGGGCTTCACTTCATTTTACCCAACCTACGTATAGCTTTTTTCATTGGTGGATTATTTTCGCCTTGCTGTACTAGTGCAACGCGGCAGAAATAACCCACCAGCTCAAAAATTCATACCCCTCATTTATCTTGTAGAGTAGAGACGCGCCATGGCGCGTCTCTACATTGAGTGGGATAAGGAAAAATCGTGAGGTGAGGGGTCACACCCCTGATTCGCCAGCAGTATCCTTTAGGACGGGGAGTGTCAATTCTAATCGGGTGAACGAAATTTTGGTTGGGATTTCCATTCTCCGCGTCTCCGCGTCTCCGCGTCCCCGCGTCCCCGCGTCTGCTTCTTGTTTCCCCAACCCTTTTTTCGCTCACCCATTCTAATCCTCGGCAAAAATATAGCGGTGCAACTCACTGGGGTTAGGCTCAGGACTCGACTCAGCAAATTCAACAGATTCATTAATAACATCTTGAATTTTTTGCTTGATTGCCTGGAGTTCCTCAGCATCTGCCAAATTGTTTTCTGTGAGGTAAGCAGCCAATTTTTGAATAGGATCGCGAGTTAACCAAAATTCCTTCTCTTCTGGGGAGCGAAGTTCATCAGGATCAGCTAGAGAGTGCCCCCGGAAACGGTAAGTAAGAGCTTCAATTAGGGTAGGACCTTCTCCAGCACGAGCGCGGGCGATCGCTTCTTGGGCTACAGTTCTGACTGCTAGAACATCCATTCCGTCTACTTCTACACCAGCCATGCCAAACACACTGGCTTTTTTGTAAATCTCCGGCTGGGATGTTGCTCGCTCATGAGCCATCCCAATTGCCCACTTATTGTTCTCGACTACATAAATAATTGGCAGTTGCCAAAGAGCTGCCATATTCAAACATTCAAAAAACTGACCATTATTGCAAGCTCCATCACCAAAAAAGCAAGCAGTTACTTGATCTGCGTTGTTATCTCCCAAAGCCTCTCGTCGATACTTGCTTTGAAAAGCAGCACCAGTAGCAACTGGAATCCCTTCTGCTACAAAAGCATAGCCTCCCAACAAATTATGTTGGGCGGAAAACAGGTGCATTGAACCACCACGGCCTTTGCTACAGCCAGTTGCTTTGCCGAATAACTCTGCCATCACCTCCCGCGCTGATACCCCTGCACTTAAAGCATGAACATGATCGCGATAGGTGCTACAAACAAAATCTTCATCGGAACGCAATGCCTTAATCACACCAGTTGACACTGCTTCTTGACCATTGTACAGGTGGACAAAACCAAACATTTTGCCCCGGTAATACATCTCAGCGCACTTGTCCTCAAACAAGCGCCCTAGTACCATATCTTCGTATAGGACTAATCCTTCTTCTTTAGTGATCGTGCCGGAAGCAATTTTTAAATCGGGTAAAGTTCGTTCTTGAACCATAAGTTTAGTAATATCCTCACTGTAAAACTCACTGGAGTTAAAATAGCATTCTTTTTCTAATTTAACTGTCTCCATCAGGAGAATAACCTGCGGATGTTGCTATAATAAATATAACCCTTGTACATCTCCTCCTTGCTGGAAAAGGCAACAAGCAACTGGAGAAAGAGCAAGAGACAATACCTCGATAAAAATTCTTATCGAAAATTTTGGGTTTAAAACCCGGTTCTTGTAGGACTGCTTTACATTTCTCGGCAGCTGTTTTACCATAGTATATATAGTTTGTTAAGTAAGCATGATCAAAGCCTATAAGTACAGAATCTATCCGACTCAAGAGCAATCTCTATTGCTTGCCAAGTCTTTTGGTTCAGTACGTTGGTTTTACAACTATGGGCTGGAACTGACATCTAAGACCTACCTAGAAACTGGCAAAGGTTTGAGTCGTAATGACATCATCAAGCTTTTGCCTAAATTGAAAAAAGAGTATGAATGGTTGAAAGAACCGCCATCTCAAATTCTACAACAAGCGGCTTTAGATTTGTCTAGTGCTTTTCTCAACTTTTTTGAAGGAAGGGCTAGATATCCGTGTTTCAAAAACAAACACACTAAGCAGTCTATCCGGTTTCCTCAAGGGTGTAATCTAACTGGAAGTTACTTGAGTTTACCAAAACTCAAAAAAGTCTATTGTCGGGTTTCTCGTGTGCCCATCGGTACTCTGAAATCAGTAACAGTTTCTCGGACAGTAACAGGGGAATACTATGCTGCCTGTCTCTATGATGATGGTAAAGAAAAGTCCAACCCAAGCAGTGAGGGAAAAGCAATAGGAATTGATGTTGGGCTAACTCATTTTGCGATTACTTCCGATGGAAGTAAGCACGGCAATCCTAAATACTATCGTCAGTATCAGAAAAAACTAGGGATTCATCAAAAGCGCCTAAGCAGAAAGCAAAAAGGCTCAAGCAACCGAAATAAAGCGAGAATTTTAGTAGCTAAAGTACATCAAAAAATTAGCAGATGTCGGGAAGATTTTCTACACAAACTAAGTCGTAAATTAGTAGACGAGAACCAAGTCATAGTTGTAGAAAATTTAGCGATTAAGGGCATAGTAAGAAATCACAAACTAGCTAAATCAATTAATGACGCTGGCTGGGGAATGTTTTGTACCATGCTGAAGTACAAAGCGGAATGGGAAGGGAAAACATACCTAGAAATAGATAGATTTTTCCCATCCTCAAAGATCTGTTATGTCTGCCTCAATCAAGTAGGTAATCTACCTCTGAATATTCGAGAGTGGACTTGCGGTAAGTGTAAAACACATCACGACAGGGACATAAACGCAGCGATAAATATTAGAGAAGAAGGTTTACGAATTTTGGCGGGAGGGCATCTCGCTACCGCTTCTGGAGAACGAGTAAGACCAAGTAAAGGCACTGCTTTTACAAGGCGTTTTTCTGTGAAGGAAGAATCCCCATGCCTTTAGGCTGGGGAGTTGTCAAGATATAAGCTGAAGCAACATTATAGGTTGTGGAACTTGCAAAATGCGGGTTTTAACAGGTTGAATGTTGCACTACCATAAATGCAGTTACTCTTTGCTGGGGAAGTGGACTGTGCGAATTCCGCTCGATTATTACCGAATTTTAGGATTACCGATCCAGGCTAGCGTTGATCAAATCAGTCAGGCTTATCGCGATCGCACCTTGCAATTGCCGCGCCGAGAATATTCGGAAGTGGCGATTGCCTCTCGTAAACAACTCCTAGACGAAGCCTACGAGACTCTTTCTGAGCCTGAACAACGCTCTGCCTATGATAGTAACTTTCTGACCAAAACTTATGACCAAGAGCCAGACCAAGCCTTAGCCGCAAAGCGCTCTAGCCAAGGAGTCGCAACTAACTCTGGTGCCGACTCCCATACCCCTAGTATTGAAATCAAAGATCAGCAATTGGTTGGGGTATTGTTGATCCTGCAAGAACTTGGGGAATATGAACTGGTACTGAAGCTAGGGCAACCTTATCTGAATAGCAGTGATAGCATTAGTTTGGATAAGGGTCGCTTGGGAGACCCGCAGTTAGTTCGAGCTGACATTGTTTTAACTCTAGCACTGGCCTGCCTGGAACTTGGTAGAGAGCAGTGGCAACAGGGTCAGTACGAAAATGCTGCTACTTCCCTAGAAACAGGTCAAGAGTTACTCCTAAGAGAAGGTTTATTTCCCAGTGTCCGAGGAGAAATTCAAGCAGACCTCTACAAACTTCGCCCTTACCGTATCTTGGAGCTATTAGCCCTTCCCGATGAAAGTATTAGTGAAAGGCGCAATGGCTTGCGTTTGCTGCAAGATATGCTACAGGAGCGTGGAGGTATTGATGGTAATGCTGACGATCAATCAGGATTAGGAATTGATGACTTTCTCCGCTTTATCCAACAATTGCGGAGTTATCTAAGTGCTGCTGAGCAGCAAAATCTGTTTGAGACAGAAGCTCGTCGTCCTTCCGCTGTTGCCACTTACTTAGCCGTCTACGCCTTACTAGCAAGGGGATTTGCCCAAAGGCAACCGGCCTTAATTTCCCGTGGCAAGCAACTACTGATGCGCTTGAGTAAACGTCAGGATGTTCATCTCGAACAAGCAGTATGTGCCTTACTTTTAGGTCAAACAGAAGAAGCCAGTAAAGCACTCGAGCTCTCTCAGGAGTATGAACCTCTTGCCTTTATTCGCGAACATTCTCAGGGAGCTCCAGACTTATTACCAGGATTGTGCCTCTATGGAGAGCGTTGGCTACAAAATTCAGTATTTACCCATTTCCGAGACTTAGCTGAGCAGAAGGTTTCTTTAAAAGAATATTTTGCTGATGAACAGGTACAGTCATATCTAGAAAATCTTTCAGATTCAGCAGGAGACACTGCCAACGAATGGGCAGTGGTGGAATCTCAGAAAAAAGCCTATGCGACTACAGCATCTTCCAGGGGAAGTAGTGGCACAACAGTGTTGACCACAGACAAATTTCCCCTAAATACCAACGAATCAGGCACAGTCCCTTCACCGTGGACAAGAGAGCCTGCTACTGTTGCAGCTAGCCGGAGTGCGACTGCCGAGCATTCAACAGTCTCAGCTGCTTCAAGTATGCCCACAGCTCAGAGGGTTGTCCCCACACCAACAGTAAGAGATTCAAAAGTTACCAGCTTCCCTAATGAAAGGTCACAACACCAACATCGGAGCGATTCTACAGGGAGGAGTAATGTCGTTCCATCACCTAGTATTAGGGAAAATCCGGATGATTTAGCACCTAGTAATCTGCAAGTCTTATCTAGGAACTCCAAACCTTTCTCACAAACTAGACGTCCCCTCTTACCCACTATTTTGGTTTTGATCGGATTGGGAGTTCTTGGTCTAGTGTTGATTGGACCGTTAATGGGACGGAAGACAGCAGAACTAGAAGGAGAACAGCCTCAGGTGGAGCTAGAGCAGCCTCCTGTAGAAATTCCTGAGTCGGATAGTCCGATAACTTCTCCAGAAGGTTTGTTGACCCAGGAAACAGCGAAGCAAGTAATCCAAACTTGGTTGTCTACCAAGAGTAACGCTCTTGGTACAGAGCATCAAGTGGAGCAATTAGCTCAGATCTTAGTGAATCCCAGTTTGTCTAATTGGCAGCAAATTGCTGAAGAAACTAAGCAAAATGGTTCTTATTGGGAGTACCAGCACCAGGTTGAAGTTAATTCAGTTAATACCAGCGATGCTAACCAAGATCAAGCTACGGTAGATGCCGCTGTCAAGGAAGCTGGCTCTTTTTATCAAAATGATGTGCTTAACCAAGCCGTATCCTATGATGACAACTTGCGGGTACGGTATGATTTAGTGCGCCAAGATGGTCAGTGGTTTATTAGAGATGTAAGTGTATATTAAGGCGAATTCAAAATTCAAAATTCAAAATTCTTGCATTGATGGAATCGCCGAAAAAGAAGTCAGCAAACGTGTCATATCAAGGGATTCAGCCCCAAATATAGGATTTTAGTTTCTGAAGAGCTCCTGAGGAGCGCTTCGCGCCCCCAATTGAATAGGAGAAACACTATTTCCTACTACCTTCTACCTCCTTCCTCCTTCCTCACCTCCTGCCTCCTGCCTCCTGCCTCCTAGTTTCTCGAGAGTAATGAGTAAATATAGATTTTTTTCCCTATCTCCCCCAGCTCCCTCAGCTCCCTAAAGCACATTTTTAGCTGTGTTGCACCAGTAGTGGACTGACCCAGCTAAAATGAGGCATTAGCATTTATGGTTTAAACCCGGAATTTCCAAAATGCTGTGGATTTTCTATTGCACAGTTTTAGGTGGGTCACGGCAGTAGGTGCTTATCTTGTTTGGTTTGTTCCTCCAAATATACTTTTCAAAAAGGAGAACTTTTAACTATCCACTATGATGAAACCGATACGAGTTGTTATCTGTGGTACTGGTAATGGGAGCCATGCTCTTGCAGGGGTTATTGCCAGCCAAGCTGATACCGAAGTGTGCGTCTTAACCCGCAGTTTGGAAACAGTCGAGCGCTGGACTCAGACCCGAGAAGTCCAACCTTTGAATGTAATCTTTAAAGATAAGGCAGGCGATCGCCCTCCCCTCTCGACCCAAGCTTTCTCCATTACTCACGATCCAGAAGTAGCTGCCAAAAATTGTGATCTTGTGCTTTTGGGGTTGCCCGCCTTTGGGCATCTTCCCTACCTCACTCGCCTAGGTCCTTACCTAGAACCTGGATGTACGATCGTTGGGCTTCCAGGTCAGAGCGCCTTCGAGATTGATGTCAACCAAGCTTTAGGCTCCAAGCTACAGCAGTGCGTTGTGATCAATCTGGAAACCTTCCCCTGGA
>JAAHHL010001040.1 GCA_010672185.1 Caldora sp. SIO3E6
ACGTGTGGTCTTGCGGTTTTCTGCTGCATTTTTTTTTGCAGGGGTCTCAGGTTATCCGATTTAGAGCGCAGTTCAATCACAAAGTCGGGACATAGGGGTATAATACCCTCCTGTTGTTCTTCCGTCAGGTTATCCCACCTCTGGCGACTAACCCAAGAAGCATCGGGAGAGCACTCTGCACCATTGGGTAATTTGAAGCCAGTGGAGGAGTCGAAAGCTTCACCTAGTTCCTCATTTTCCTCAAACCATCTGTCTAATTGTCCGGTAATGCTACGATTGCGTCTGCCGGAGTTACCGCCAGTGGGTGGATTCACAATCAACTCTCCTTGTGCAGTTCTTTCCAATCTCAAGTCTCGGTTTGCCTGAGACAATGCTTCAAACTGCTCGTGAGTGACGTGCAGTGCTACTGAGGTAGGGACTGATAAAGATATCGTTGTGGGTTGAGTTGGTGTCTGTACCATGCATTCCCTCCCATGCGCTCTTGCTTAGAAACAGTTCAGCCGGAGTACTTCACATTTGATACGTTATAACAAGTTATCCATCAAGTTCATTAAGTAGATAGCTGTATCAGATACAGACCAAGACTCTGGAGAGCAATCTTTGACATGATGCTCGAGGAGTCCTTTGAGGGCAATAAGCTTGAGATTATTTTCTGCTGATGTCTGGGCGATCGCTTTTGCCGCAGGTAGATAACCGATTGCTCCTAGATCAGAAAGTGCTGCACGCCGCAATAGTAGTTTTTCCCCTGTCAAAGCTTGAACTAAGCGTTCTGCATAGATGGAGTTTTGAGTCAACTGATACATCGCTCTTGCTGCTGAGTATGTTAGCAGCTCTACAGAATGTTCTAGAAATGGTTCAATTAAGTCAATTGCTTCACTAGCACCAAGGGAACCTAAAACTTCTATAATTAAATTGTAGGGTTGTGCCAAGTGGGGAGAGCCTGGAATAGGCTGAGCTACAGTTAACCCACCTTCGAGTAATTTCATCAGTTCTGGGATACAAGTGCGATCGCCTAAGCTGCCTAAGGATTGAACCGCTGCTTCCCGAACATAAAAATCTGAGCAGTCCAAACAAGCGATCAACGCTGGTACTGATCGAAAATCTCCCAGTTTGCCCAGTGCCCTTGCGGCATTCCGTCGCAGGGGATATCCTCCTAATTCTGTCCGGTTCGCTTCATCATCTAATGCCGCAATTAATGCCTCTATTACTTCTGGTTCCCGGATTCTGAACCTACCCAACCACCAAGCTGCATAATATTGAAGTCCTTGATCTTCCCCTTTTAAATTAGCGATCGCTTGCTCTACCGTTAAACACTCAGGATTATCAACTTCAGTATAATTTTCAGGGCTAGACTCCAACATGGGTCAACCGATTTTTAATTAATGAAGAGTATTATAAGCAGTATTAATAAATTTTGACATAACAATGCCCGGACAAGTAAACAGACACTAAACTACTGACTAGTACCTGCTTACTTTTCCGGGCAAAAGGAGCAACTAGCTCAGAGCATTGACTGCATAGTCGATATAGGTATTTGCCTCACCAGCTTGATCACCACTTAAACCATGGTTAGCCTTGATATACTTGAGAGCTTCGATGTACCAGCTAGGAGATAGTTCAAAAGTGCTGTTGATTTCAGCTAATCCAGCAATTAGGTAATCATCCATCGGTCCAGTACCACCAGCAACTAAGCAGTAGGTAATGTGCCGCAGGTAGTAGCCGATGTCACGAGCACACTTAGCTTTACCTTCTGGGGTAGAAGAATAGCTAGGTCCTTGCATGGTAGTAGTGTAAGGGAATTTACTGTACACTGCTTGGGTTGCACCATTGATCAAGCTTGTAGAATTGCTGCTCAATGTTTTTGCTGCTTCTAGGGCAGCTGTAGCCCGCTGGAAACGACCAAAAGCAGCTTGAATTTCTGTATTGCTGAGAAAGCGACCTTGAGAATCAGCAGCACCGACTGCTTCAGTTAGAGGTGTCTTCATTATTTAGGTATCTCCCTAAGATTTTGCAAAGTTTTCAAAGAATGGAGGAATTAAAACTTCCACTAGCAAGTTTTTAGCTTGTTATTTAGCCAACAGAAGCAGCAGCTTTATCGAAGTAGCCGCCAATTTCAGAAATTAGGGAAGAACAATCGCCGGGGGTAATACCATTGCTGTCATTAGCGATCGCAATAGCAGCATCCTTCATCTTTGTTACACCAACAGCAACGGAAGCACCAGGAGTACCTAAAGCTTGGTAGGTTTCCCGCAAGCCATTGAGGCAACGGTCTTCGAGTACGCTGGCATCACCGGCATAAATTGCGTAGGTGACATAACGCAGAATAATTTCCATATCCCGCAAACAAGCAGCCATCCGACGGCTGGTGTAAGCATTACCGCCAGGAGCGATTAGTTGGGGTTGCTCACCGAACAGAGAACGAGCAGCGCTAGCAACGATAGCAGAAGAATTGCTGGTGATGCGGTTAACTGCATCCATACGCTTGTTGCCGTCAGCAACCATAGCAGCCAGGGCATCTATTTGGGCAGTACTTAGATACTCACCCCGTGCATCAGCTTGGGAAACTACCTTAGTGAATGCGTCGAACATACAAAAATCTCCGTACTTGACTTAAGTGGGATTCAAAATTGGCCTTAGCTTTGCTTTCGCAAGCTACTTTAAGCAGCAATAAGAGGTTTAAGACAGCTACGCCATAACCTAAATTGTTTTAGCAACCGTTTTCCTTAGGTTTATTAGATTCTTTAAGAAAAACTGAGAAAACTTCATGACTTTCTTAGAAACTGACCTAAGGTAAAAACTGAGTTATGGCTTGCTTTTTCTTATCTTTTTCAACCTTACGGTAACTTTTATACAATGATGTCGAGCCTTTATTTGTTACATATTGTTAAGAAATCGTTAGTTTATAAGGCTTCTAGATGGGAGGCAGGAAGTAGGAGGGATGTCGTTTCAAGGAAGCGGAGGAGCAGAGGAGCGGAGGAGCGGAGGAGCGGAGGAGCGGAGGAGCAGAGGAGCGGAGGAGCGGAGGAGCAGAGGAGCAGAGGAGCGGAGGAGCGGAGGAGCGGAGGAAGAAGAATACAATTTTCCTTAACCCTTGGGTATTTCCATATATAGGGTCTTTTTTAGCCCCCAAACACCATATATGGGAGTTGACAAAATGCACCACC
>JAAHHL010001041.1 GCA_010672185.1 Caldora sp. SIO3E6
CCCCAAGGTTACCCGGGTTGATGCCAGGTTTTTAAGCTAAGAGATGCAATTTCTTGGGATTTTTTGACTTGCTGCATGATTGAAAGCCTTCTCTGGTATGGCTTCCACACTTATTCAGCAGACCCTAACTAGGCGATGCAGATCATTCAAATCCAAAGGATCTGCCATACCTATATGATCGACTAAAACTGTGGAAAGATGGCGAATATCGATCGCTAGCAACCATGCCATTTTTAGCAAATATGCCAGCATCTTCTCTCGAATCGGTTGTTCTTCGCTATAGGAGCCGACAACAAGACGAGATTGGAGAGCATCGGGACGATCCTCTCGATCAATACGCTCAGGATCTACTAATGTACAACGAGCTAACTCCAATAACCGTTTCCAGTTTAGAGCATCTCGCACCAACCGGTTGCTGCATCTACCGAATTTTTGCAACCCCTTGACAAAATCATCCGCAAGATAACCCCCTTCCGACTCCGGAATCCACACTTCTAAAGTCTTACGCAAACAGCGATGCACTAACCAAGACATCACCGCATCTTTTTCCGCTATTTGTCCTTGCTCTTTTAACAGCTTGGCTTTGCGGAAAAATCGAGGTTCACTTTGATGGAGTTTGTGCAGGGAGTCGCGAAAACTTCCGGTAGCATCCGTGGCTTCACAGGCTAAAGGATTAGCTTTGGCTGCTTGCACCAAAGCACTGGCTAAGACTGCCTCTCGCACAAAAGGGACTGCAATAACCAAGGCTACTTCCGCTGCTGATAGTTGAACCGGGGGATTAGAGCGCAGTACCAACAATTCTAAAGACTCAAGCACCCGAATTGGTAAGTTCTCATCCCGCCAAGGATCATCCGGCATTGCCTGAATCGAAGCTTGCCATTGCTGCCAACAAGCAGTGATAATTCTGATAAATTGTTGTTTGAGACGAGATTCAGTAGAGTTTTCCTCAGGAGTAAAGGAAATTTTGGGTGAAATTCCCCTTCTCCCCATCCCCGCGTCTCCCCATCCCCGCGTCTCCGCGTCTCCGTGTCTCCGCGTCTCCTGCCAAAGGGATGACTCCAGTGCTGCCTCTGCCCAAGAATAGCTAGCTTCTCCTCTTAAAGTTTTTGCTGTCAGGCTCTCACAGATAACTTGAGACAGGGGAGTCGTATCAACCAAACTCTCACAAGAGTAATGAATCTGTTGTGGTTGCTTCAAATGTTGAGTAACGAAAGCATCTAACCTACTCTTGGTTGCTTCTAGCACTTCTCCCAGAGTACAAGCCGGATGTTGGGGAGCCAAAACTTCTGCCAAGGCTTTGGAAAACAGACTGAAGCCAGCTTCACCCCCTATATATTGACTCATTTGACCTGAACCACAGGCAAACACTACCACAAAATTGCGTCTAGATGCCTTACGGCGCTCTCCTCGACTCCAAGCAGTTAAGTAGGTTTGCTTAACCTCAAGCTTTACTCCTTCTCGGCAAGCATCAATGACAAAAATAATCGTCTTCGCATCTGCCTGATCAATAATATTACTCAGGTCAGTGGAGACCAAATACTCTTCAATATATTCAGGGTCATCTAAAAAAGCGTCAGCAGGAACCAGATAATCCCTGCCATTGTAGTGCAATCCATGACCAGAGAAATAAAGCAGCAGAATATCAACTCCCCTAGCTTCCCGACATTCCCTTCTCAGAGAGTTGATGATACGATTGCGAGTCAGTTGAGCAGCATTATCTCCTCCTAGGGAACGAACCAGGTAACCAGATTGTTCTAGGGAAGAATTCAGTACCTCTAGATCTTTGCAGACAACCGGCAGATCTTCAATCCTATCGCTTTCATACTCAGGAACTCCGATGAGTAATGCTCGACGCTTGGTCATCCCTTATTCTGCAAATGTTAGGGTAATTGCTCCTTTCCCGCCTCCTGCCTCCTGCCTCCTGACTCCTGCCTCCTGCCTCCTGCCTCCTGACTCCTGCCTCCTGCCTCCTGCCACAACGGCAAAAAGTTTAGACATAACACTCTGCTCAACAAAATTTCAGACAAAAATTTTCCCTAAATTACTTGATTCTGACACGCTAGGATAAAGATAGATTATAGAAAGTTTTTTTAATATGGCATCAGTATATAACCAACCAGCAGGGATTGCGCGTACAGAGCGTGGGCTGGTAATTGCAGGTACTCGTATTAAACTGCACCAGATCCTGGACTATATCCGTGCAGGTAAGCAATATCAGAGAATTCGAGAAGATTTCCCCCAGCTCACAGAGGAACAATTTGATGCTACTATCTCTTATATAGAAGAAAATTTTACTGCAATTGAAGCAGGATGTCAAACTATTAAACCTCAAATAGACGCGGAGACGCGGGACGCACCGGACGCGGAGACGCGGAGACGCGGGGACACGGGGACACCAAAGTTTTCATCCTACTCCTGCGGAGAACGCTACGCAAATGTTGTGAACGAGAATTCATGGAAGTCTGACTTGGAAAAAAGAGCTGTTGTGAAAGAAAAAGAAGAAATTCAACAGTATAGTAAAGTAAATAAATCTTCCCAATTCCCAATTCCCAATTCCCAATTCCCAATTCCCAATTCCCAATTCCCAATTCCCAATTCCCAATTCCCAATTATCCATTATCCATTATCAATTTTTCTTCTTGCTTTATTATTTTTCCCTGGCACTGCTTCTGCCCAACCGATTGTCTCAGATCAAAGCACTAACACCATTGTTAATACTAACGGCAACCAATTCGATATTGAGGGAGGAACTCTCTCAGGAGATGGTACTAACCTATTCCATAGCTTTAGCCAATTTGGTTTAGACAACAATCAGACTGCTAACTTCCTGGCTAATCCATCAATTCATCATATTCTGGGACGGATTACTGGTGGCGATGCTTCGGTAATTAATGGCTTAATTCAAGTTACTGGGGGCAACTCTAACTTATTTCTAATGAACCCAGCGGGGATTATTTTTAATTCGGATGCTCAGCTAAATGTTCCCGCTGCTTTTACTGCTACTACCGCTACGAGTATTGGCTTCGATGGAGGACTGTTTAATGCAGTTGGTACTAATAACTATAGTGCCCTTGTTGGTTCTCCCAATAGCTTTCAGTTTGCTACCTCCCAGCCAGGAGCAATTATTAATGCTGGCAACTTGGCAGTACCCCCTGGGCAAA
>JAAHHL010001042.1 GCA_010672185.1 Caldora sp. SIO3E6
TCTAGGTATCACCCAAGATATTACTTCCTTTATCCCCCTGCTACAAGACCCCAGCTGTCACTTAGTCTTAGACACAGCGAACAACCTAGTAACCCAACAAAACAACAGTCATAATATTCAATTAGCAGTAGAAAAATCATCGAAAATCGTCTTTGCTCTCAAAAGTTACGTTCGCCAGAACAATTCTGGTGAAATGAGCAAAGCGCAGATTCCCTATGGGATTGACGTCGTACTAACTATCTATCAAAATTTATTGAAGCAGGGTATTGAAGTAATTAAGCACTATCAAGATGTGCCAGAGATTCTCTGTTATCCAGAAGAACTCAATCAAGTTTGGACGAACCTAGTACATAATGCAATCCAAGCGATGAATTCCCAAGGTACATTGACTATCAACGTTTTTGAGCAGGAGCATCAAGTAGTTGTACAATTCACAGACTCTGGTTGTGGTATCTCTCCGGAAATTCAAGCAAAAATTTTTGAAGCATTTTTCACTACCAAACCCATGGGAGAAGGTAGTGGTTTAGGCTTAAATATTGTGAAAAAAATTATTGCAAAACATCAAGGTAAAATTGAAGTAGATTCTGTTCCTGGTAAAACCAAATTTAGTATTTTTCTACCCATTAGGGGAATTGAGAATTGAGAATTGGGAATTGGGAATTGGGAATTGGGAATTGGGAATTGAAAAAATAAAGCTGGTTTTGCTTCTAACACCTAACACCTACCACCTGCCACCTAATACCTAACACCTAATACCTAACACCTAACACCTAACACCTACCACCTAACACCTGCCACCTACCACCTAACACCTACTACCTAATACAATGTCTAAAAAAGTCATCTTATGTGTGGATGATGAACAAATCATCTTAAAAAGCCTGCGAGACCAAATTACCCGTAATTTTGGTCGTCAATATCTCTGTGAACTAGCGGAAAGTGCTGATGAAGCCTTGGAAATCATTGAGGAGCTAAATGAAGATGATATAGATATTCTGGTGATTGTCTCCGATTGGTTGATGCCGGATATGAAAGGAGATGAGTTTCTCTTGAAAGTTCATCAGCAATTCCCCCAGATTACCAAAGTTCTGTTATCAGGACAAGCTGATGAAGAGGCGATTGAACGTACTCGACAACAGGTAAATCTACATCGCTATTTACCGAAACCTTGGGATGAAGCTACCTTGATCGAAGTACTAAAATCTGGTTTGGGAGGAAATGCATGAGTAAAGGTGCAATTATCTGTGTAGACGATGAAAGAGTAGTGCTAGTTAGCCTCCAGGATCAACTAACTACTCACTTAGGCAGTGATTATGATATTGAATTAGCCCAAACTGGCGAAGAAGCTATAGAAATTTTTACTGATTTACAAGCAGAGGGAGTAGAAGTTCCTCTAATTATTTCTGACCAAATTATGCCAGGAATGAAGGGGGATGAACTACTCATTCAGATCCATACCCAATATCCCAAGACTTTAAAGATTCTGTTAACAGGACAAGCTAATGCTGCGGCTGTGGGTAATATTGTCAACGCAGCTAATCTTTACCGTTACATTGCTAAACCCTGGGATGCAGCTGACCTAAATTTGACAGTTACCGAAGCCCTTCGGAGCTATGTCCAGGAGCAACAATTAGCTGAGCAAAATGAGGCATTACAAAGAGTAAATCAGGAATTGGAGCAATTAAATGCTTCCCTAGAACAAAAAGTTCTTGAGCGGACTGCTGAACTGCAACAGGCAAAGCAAGCTGCCGAAGTTGCCAATCAAGCCAAAAGCGAATTCCTCGCCAATATGAGTCATGAACTGCGCACCCCCCTTAATGTCATTCTGGGTTTTTGCCAACTCATGACTCGCAGTAGTGAGCTACCAGAAGAGTACAGTAACAATATTAAAATTATTAACCAGAGTGGGCAACACCTGCTGACATTAATTAATAATGTGCTGGATTTATCTAAAATTGAAGCAGGACGCATTACCCTCAATAAAACTAACTTCGATCTCTATCGCCTGCTAGATGAATTAGAGCAAATGTTCTATCTCAAAGCTCAGGAAAAAGGTTTACACTTGCTTTTCGACTGCTCTCCCCATGTTCCTCAATATGTACATGCAGATGAGGTCAAGCTACGCCAAGTATTGATTAACCTACTCAATAATGCCATTAAATTTACCTCTGAAGGTAGGGTATCGTTGCGGTTGAAACTGGGAGAGAATGAGACGCGGGGACGCGGGGACAAGAGAGACAAGGGAGACAAGGGAGACAAGGGAGATAAGGGAGAAATTCCCAAACAACAAACAACAAATAACAAACAACCAACAACAAACAACAAACGACAAACAACAATTTTCTTTGAACTGGAAGATACTGGTTCTGGTATTGCTCCAGAGGAGTTAGATAGTCTATTTGAAGCCTTTAGCCAAAGTAAAACTGGAAAAGAAGCACAAGAGGGAACTGGCTTAGGTTTACCTATCGCCAAGAAATTTGTGCAGTTGATGGGGGGTGATATTAGTATTAGTAGTGAAGTAGGATGTGGTTCCCTATTCAAATTTGATATTGTCCTTGGTGTAGTTGATACTAATGATGTCGAAACTAGACAATTGACCCGCAGAGTAATTGCTTTAGAAGCCAACCAGCCCTGTTATCGTATTCTGGTGGTAGATGACAAATGGGACAATCGCCAACTACTCATTAAGCTATTGAATCCCCTGGGCTTTGAAATGAAAGAAGCCAGCAATGGCATGGAAGCAATTGAAATTTGGGAAGGTTGGCAGCCTCATCTTATTTGGATGGATATGCGGATGCCTGTGATGGATGGTTATGAAGCAACTAAACGCATTAAAACCCATCTCAAAGGTCAAGCAACTGCCATCATTGCTCTAACTGCTAGTGCTTGGGAGGAAGAGCGAGCAGTGGTCTTATCCGCTGGTTGTGATGATTTTGTCCGCAAGCCTTTCCAAGAACAAGTGCTTTTTGACAAGATGACTCAATATCTGGGGGTGCGTTATCTTTATGAAGAGCTAGCACCAAATTCTGAAGGAGCAAGCCTATCGAAGATAGCACAGCAGGGTCAAGCCCAAGTAGTGGAGAAAGATTTATCTAGTCCTTCTGTAATTTCTTCAACACTAGCAAAGATGCCAGAGCAGTGGCTAAATGAACTATATCG
>JAAHHL010001043.1 GCA_010672185.1 Caldora sp. SIO3E6
TCTAGCAGAGGTTTAACCAATCCATCCACGCGATCGCTCTTAGCGGAGGCAATACCGACGGGAATGCCAACCACGGTGCAAAAACTACCGCTGTCATTACCAGCGCCAGGGATACCATCGCTTCCTCCCAAATCCCCAGGAAGCCAATCAAGGTTAGGGCAATGACACTATAAATTGCGATCGCTCTACCCGCTAGTTGCCAGACAATCAAGCCAATAATTAATAAAAAAATCAGGGGAGGAATCGCCAAGAAAAGCGCTTCTATACCATCAAGAGCTAAACTAACCGGAAAACGAATAGCTTGAAAGAGGGGACGAAAGTTATTAACCAGGAAATCAATAGCAGCGCTAATCCAATCATCGAGGGGTATACTATATAGCTCGAAAGGATTTAAGAGTACGTTAAGGTTATTTGTCATTTGTTATTGGTTGTTTGTTGTTTGTTGTTTGTCATTTGTTATTTGTTCAGAATTTACACAAAAACTCAATTCTCAATTCCCAATTCCCAATTCCCAATTCCCAATTCCCAATTCCCAATTCCCAATTCCCAATTCCCAATTCCCAATTCCCAATTCCCAATTCCCAATTCCCAATTCCCAATTCCCAATTCCCAATTCCCAATTCTCAATTCCCAATTCCCAATTCCCAATTCCCAATTCATTTTTGCCCAATACTAGCCAGAACATCCGAGTATTCCAAAACCCCTGCAAACTGCCCTTCTTCATCAACTACAGCAACAGGAATTCCTTGCTTATAGAGGTGAAAAGTATTTTCTAGGCAGGTTGGAGCCTCAACGGTAGGGAAGTCGGTTTGCATAAGGCTAGTCAAGTCTTCGCTTTCTTGTTGAACCGCTGCTTCCATGGTCAGTTTGTTAACGACACCAACCGGTTTGCTGTACTTATCAACAACATACAAATGTTGGAGGTTATAATCTACCATTTCTGTTAATGCTCCTCTGGTAGAGTCTCGACCGAGAACCAAAGGAGTTATTTTACGAGCAATTGAGCTGGCAGTTAATACTTGGGCACGGTTAACATCTTGGATAAAAGCCCGTATATAGTCGTCAGCAGGTTGGGAAATTAGCTCCTCTGGCGTACCAATTTGGACGATATAGCCATCTTTCATAACACCAATATGATCGCCTATTTTTAAAGCCTCGTGAATATCATGGCTGATAAACACAATAGTTTTTTGCAATTGTTTTTGGAGTCGCAGCAACTCATCCTGCATCTCTCGTCGAATTAGAGGATCGAGGGCACTGAAAGGTTCATCCATCAGCAAAATATCTGCATCTGTGGCTAAAGCACGAGCCAAACCTACCCGTTGCTGCATCCCACCACTAAGGGAAGATGGTAAATAATCTGCCCATTGGCTTAAGCCTACCACTTCTAAGGTTGAAAGGGCTTTGTTGCGGCGTTCGGCTTTGCCTATCCCTCGCACTTTCAAGCCATACTCTACATTGTCTGCTACAGTTTTGTGGGGAAATAAGCCAAAGCGCTGAAATACCATCGAAACTTTGGTTTGGCGAATTTCTCGCATCCTATTTTCATCAACATGGGCAATGTCTTCTTCCTCTAGGTAGATATTGCCACTAGTAGGATTAATTAAACGGTTAATGCAACGGACTAGGGTCGATTTTCCGGAACCGGATAACCCCATGATCACGAATAATTCCCCTTTATTGATCGTAACTGATACATCAGCAATGCCTAAAACCTGACCGGTGGACTGTAAGATAGAATCCCTGGTTCCACCTTCCCGAAACAGTTTGAGAGCAGTACGAGGCTTGTCACCATAAATTTTTATCAGATGCTCAATGCGAATTATCGGTTTGTTATTGGTCATTGGTCATTGGTTATTTATTCAGTAGAGAAAGCGATCGCCATGGCATCAACACAAACCTATTCTGACTCAATGTGCTACTCTCTGCCTACCTGGGGTTTTATATCCCACATTCCGCACCCTGAAGTGTCACAATACAATCCTACTTAAAGTCGAGAAAGAGTTGAAGCAGGGCTTCCTCGAAATTAATATCAAGCCAATCGACTAGTAAAGATAAAAAAGCTTACTAGACAAGCTTTCTTCCCTCGGAGCCTTTCCTGCCTCCTGCCTTTAGAGCACTAGGCACATTTCCCCTGGTCTTGTACATTGATTGTAGTTAAACTGGGCTTTTCGAGGAAACAAGATCTGTGCAATGTCCCAAATGTAAGACAGTCAACTTAGAGGAAGGCATCCTCGACCAAAAATTGAGCGTGAAGCACTGCCAAGAGTGTAAAGGCTTTTGGATTCCTGCTGATGAGTACGAAACCTGGCAGGCGGAGCAACCCAACCATCCAGTAACCCCAGATTTACTATTGAGTATGCTTGATGTGGATTTTGTACAGTCTCCCTTCGATACGAAAGCATCTCTATGTCCAGAGTGCCGACGTTATCTATCCCGTGCTAAAGTCAATATCAAAACACCCTTTTATATCGAGCGGTGTCAGCAATGTCGAGGGATTTGGTGTGATCACGGTGAGTGGGAAGTCCTAGAACAGTTGGGATTGCATACTACAATTGAACAACTATTCTCCCATGAGTGGCAAACACAAATGCGATCACAACAATCTTTAGATCAAGAGCGTCAAGCAACCATCGAAAAATTAGGACCATTACTGGCTCAGCGAGTATTTGAGCTTACTCAGGAGTTAGAAGAACACCCCAATGGAGATTTTGCCGTAGCTTATATGATGCGAAGAATTGCAGTTAATCTGCAATCCCCTAATAGTTAGGGTTTGCTTCAGGAAGTCATTAGCTATCAGTTTTTAGCTTTCAGCACCTCAGCTGTCAGCTTTCAGCTTTAAGATTACCCAGGCATTTCCTACAAAAGTGCAAGGTTTTTGAGGCAATTAGGACAGGGATTTTCATGCATGGTGGTGAAAAAATTTTTTCACGGGGACTGCCCTCTGCCCTCTGCCTTCTGCCTTTTGCCTTCTGCCTTCTGCCCTCTGCCCTCTGCCTTCTGCCTTCTGCCTTTTTCTATAATTGAACTACCATAACCAATGACTGAATCCCTCTTTTGTGTAGAAAACTTGCGGGTTGCCTATCCCAGTAGCCAGTCAGGGAAAAAGCTCAGCTGGGCGGTAAATGATGTCTCTTTCTCCTTGGATGCCA
>JAAHHL010001044.1 GCA_010672185.1 Caldora sp. SIO3E6
TAGGACAAACACCTCTTGAAAAGTTTTCCCTTGCCGTGCAATGAGCTTAAACCCACCGCGAATCGGCACGGATACTTTTAGTATTAGGCTAGGGCAATGGCTTTTAGCCCGTCCAATAACGCCAGGAGTAATGGTTTGCACTCCTTGATAACTTTTGAGTCGCTCTAGCACCTCAATTAAACCAGGAATGTGGGTTAAGTGATTCCAAACCAACCTACCGCTTTTGGATTTCCTCTTATAAATATCTTTTTCTTGTACTGGCTGCTCCCATGTGAGCACATTATTTAATTCTATCAAGATTTTGGCGAATTGCTGTATTGCCAGATTAAGTTCCTTTTCAAGTGCCAGATAGATTCCGGCAATCTTAAATAGAGTGCTGAAGTGCTTGGGATTTGCTGCTAAAATCTCTTCGTATAGCTTGAGGGAACTCTCCATACTGCTGCTTGTAAGCAGCTCAGTTGCTTGATCGTAGATTCCTTGGGCTTCTTGGTTTAATTCCCATATCACTTGCCGTAATGGGTATCGCTTCACTAACCAACAGCGGACTAATTCAACTTTAACTCTACGTCCTGTTTCATCCAAAAAACCTTGTTTTATTAGTCGTCTTACTGCTTGAGCTAACTCTTGTGTCTCTATAACTCCATAATTTTTCAACAGCGTTAGTGCTTCTTCTGGAATTTGCTGGGCTGTCTCAATAGCTATCCTTTGAGCCTCTGCTACTGCTGAGAAAACTACTTGCTCTGAAATCGGCAGTACATCCCAGAACCATGCTAAAGTCCCCTCGCTAGTCTCAATTGCCTGGTCTAGAATATTCTCCACATTTTCACGACTAACCTGCCAACTCTTTTCCTCCCGCGCTCTCGCAAAAAGACAAAAGCAGATGGCTTGAGTAAAATAGGGATGCCCTGCCGAAAGTTGTAGAATTGCTTGAATTGCTTCTGAGCTGTACTCCAAAATACCTTCAGCAGATTTAGTAATCAACTGTTTTGCCTCAATTTCAGACAGGAAACTAATCTCATATCTTGGAGCTGTGCTAAAAAAACTCATTAACCCAGGTAGCTCATCCAGTTGCCTTTCTATAGTTGCAATAACAAAGAGCTTATCTTGTTGATATATAATAGATTCTAAGTATGAATAAATTTGTGATCCTGTTGTCTCTCCACTAGAGTAATTTAAAATATCAAAATTGTCGAACAACAGTACAATATTTTTGCTCTGAATCCTATCATAAATCTGAGGTATAAAATTTGTCACAAAGACAAATGGGTCTTGTTCTAGTTCTTTAACTGTAGGTAATAATACAGTGTTTCTCGATAATTCAAAATGATTAATTATTTCTACAGATAGATCATGTAAAATATGACCTAGAGATAGTTGAAGTTTATTCTGTAAGTCAAAGAAAACAAAAGCAAACTGGTCTAATAAACTTGCAAAGTTGTAAATTTGATATAATGCAGTTGTCTTGCCCATACGTCGGTGACCATACAGCACAATGATTTTCGCATTTTGCCTTAAGTTATCTTCAACGAACTGAAACAAATTAGCTCGGTATAATTGGACTCTTGATTTGCGGTTAAATGGACTATAAATGAAGTAAGGGTTTCTTGACAGATGACTTGATACCTTGGAAGCAGCTGTTTGAGGAACAGTTGTTTCTCGCTCATAAGTTCCAATTGTTACTGGTATGGAAGTTATTGACTGAATAACTCTGATTTCAGTCAAATTAAGCACTTTAACTGGCACACCCCAACCATTCACCAACGTTACCCGAATCTCCCCCTCCATCTCCTCCTGTGCAGCCGTCAACAAAAACTTTGCAGCACCATAAGTCCCACCAAAACGATGCAATACTACTGCTGGTTCTCCCATAGGCTTGCTACTAAATAAAGGAGAAGTCTCCAACATACAGTAGATAGCATACTCCTCTTCCTCATAGGGCCATTCATCCCCAAAAGGTTGCAAATCAACTGTCATCAGATAAGTCTTACCCACCTGTGCCTCACGGGGGTAGCTAATCACAGGCTGAATAGATAGGGGTAGCTGCTGAGTATCAGGCATGAGGCTTTCCTCCTGATGGGGTGAGCCGGAGTACCGTCATCGGGTTGCCGTAGTAGACATACATGAAAGTGTAGATGAAGGGTAGCAAATCTTGTGTAGTTGGTTGCTCCGGTAAGTTCTTAACTACTCTAAACCGTAATTCTCGTAATAGTGCTGCTACTGATAGCTTAGGCGATCGCAAAGATTCCTGAATTAAGTCATGGGCAAATTTCGCTGCATGGGAATCTCCTACAGCACCGAGAGTGCCAATTACTCCTCGTGCTCCTTTAGCTAAAAATAGCTCGACAAAACCTACACAATAGCCGTGAGGAGTAAAGGATGGCGCTTCTTGGCGACTGGAATGACAAGCATTGATAAAGACAATACTTTGAGAACCTTTAAAGAGATTGAGGGAACACTGACGTAAAGCCAATAATTTTAATTGTTGTTCCTTCTTATCAAGTGAGCCAATAGCAATCTCGTGTAGCTTTTTGCTAAAAGTACCGTGTGAAGAGATGTAGACCAAACCACAACTAGAATCATTCTGCTGCAAATGGGTATGGAAGGCTTTGATATTATGGGTACTGCTACGGTAGATAACTGCTTGTAATCGTTCTAAAATATTTAACTCTAGTCCCACACCCTTTAGTTCTGTATCAAGTACATAGGCAATCGCACTACCACAGCACTCATCTGCTTGAAAATTCAACATTAAATCTTGATCATCATCATCAATAACCTTGCGCCAGCGTACTGTAGTAATCAAAGCTCCTATATATTGATGCGGTTCTTTGTAGGGTGAGAGTTCTACCATCTCCCAAGGAATTTCAAAGTTGGTGTGATCCGCAATCACTAAGCACAACTGTTCACTAAACTTTTGTCTTAGCTCCTTTAACCAGATGCGAATCTTCCGATTTATATGGGAGAACCAACTTAGAGTATTTTGAATATCTTCAGGAATCACCTGTTCTTTAACTAAACTCCCTAAGGAAAAATCAGGTGGCTTGTTTGGCTGAGTTTTTCGTAATGGAGTGACTGCATTACCACCCCAAACGGAATATTTATCCTCATCCTGATAAATATGCAAAATCGCCACCTCTGGCGGTAGCTTCAT
>JAAHHL010001045.1 GCA_010672185.1 Caldora sp. SIO3E6
TCCTTGCCGCCTATAATGGACAGCTAAGGCTAATTCAAAAAACTTAAAGGCGAAAGAGGAAATAGAGATGGCTCTGCTCACGACTGGCAAATCTTTCATCCGCGAACTGGAAAAGTCTGAGGCATTGGCAGTATATATGCCATTGGAAGGAGGATTTGAAGGGCGCTATCGGCGACGTCTGAGGGCCACAGGTTATGAAAGCTTGTGCATCACGGCTCGAGGATTAGGTGACCCTGCTGCTTACCTCACTGGTGTCCACGGTGTGCGTCCTCCCCATCTCGGTAAGAAAAATATAGGTAAAGCTTCCGCTGTTGGCGAAGTATACTACATCCCACCGATAGTGAACTATCAATTGGAAAACCTGCCTCCCAAATCAAAAGGATTAGCATTATGGATTATTGAAGGCAATATTCTGTCAAGTCAGGAAGTTGAGTATTTAACCACTTTGCCCAAACAGGAACCACGGGTTAAAGTGGTGGTGGAGATGGGAGGCGATCGCTACTTCCGTTGGGAGCCACTTAAAGATACTTTACCTAGTTAACCCATCTCCTGAAAGATAGTACAAGGGATGCAAGTATTATTTGTTATTGCATTATGAGTGCATTAAACCAACAACAAACAACCAATAACCAACAACCAGATCGTATAAGCTAGATTTAGTAAACTCACCAGAGTCGCTGGAGGCTGTTTTTCGGTGACAGATTCTATCGTGGAAGAACGAGACTACACGTTAATTATTGACAAAAGCGGCAGTATGTCCACCCAAGATCAACCGGGGGGGATAAGCCGATGGGAGACTGTGCAAGAGTCAACCCTAGCAGTGGCAAGGAAATGTGAAGAGTTTGACCCAGATGGGATTACTGTTTACTTATTTTCCAGTCGCTTCAGGCGTTACGACAATGTCACCTCAGACAAAGTTGTACAAATCTTTCAAGAAAATGACCCAATGGGGCGCACCGATTTGTCTGGTGTACTCAAGGATGCCACTGATGACTACTTTAAGCGTAAAGTAGCTGGGCAGACCAAGCTCAATGGAGAAACCATTCTAGTTATCACTGATGGTGAGCCGGATAACCGTAAAGACGTTATGAAGGTGATTATTGAGGCATCTCGTCAGATAGATCGGGATGAAGAATTGGCAATTTCCCTCATCCAAGTCGGTAAAGATGCAATGGCTACTCGGTTCCTCAAAGCGCTGGATGATGATCTTCAAAGTGCTGGAGCTAAGTTTGACATTGTTGATACAGTAACTCTGGATGATATGGAAAACATGACTCTGGCGGAAGTACTGCTCAACGCTATCATCGATTGAAGTAGGTTTGATAGCAGGAGAAAAAGAAATAATTTTCAACTCATCCTCCGTGCTTTAGCCGGGGGATTTTGTGTTATCTGTTTTCGGTAGTATTTTCGGGAATCGTATAGGCTAGATCTAGTAAACTCACCAGAGTCGCTGGAGGTTGTTTTTCGGTGACAAATTCTATTGTAAAAGCACGAGACTACACGTTAATTATTGACAAAAGCGGCAGTATGTCCACCAAAGACCAACCGGGAGGGATAAGCCGATGGGAGATTATGCAGGAGTCAACTCTAGCACTGGCAAGGAAATGTGAAGAGTTTGACCCAGATGGGATTACTGTGTACGTATTTTCTAGTCGCTTCAAGCGCTACGACAATGTCACCTCAGACAAAGTTGCACAAATCTTTCAAGAAAATGAACCGGTGGGTCGCACAAACTTGTCTGGTGTACTCAAGGATGCTACTGATGACTACTTTAAGCGTAAAGCTGCTGGACAAACAAAGCTCAATGGAGAAACCATTTTAGTGATCACCGATGGTGAGCCGGATAACCGCAAAGACGTTATGAAGGTGATTATTGAGGCATCTCGTCAGATAGATCGGGATGAAGAACTAGCAATTTCCCTCATCCAAGTTGGTACAGATGCAATGGCTACTCGGTTCCTCAAAGCGCTAGATGATGATCTTCAAAGTGCTGGAGCCAAGTTTGACATTGTTGATACAGTAACTCTAGATGATATGGAAAACATGACTCTGGCGGAAGTGCTGCTCAACGCTATCATCGATTAGAACAGGTTTCAGAGCAGGAGAGAAAGAAATCAATTTGTGATTGTAAGTCATCATCAATGATGGATATTCCTTTAGGAAATATTAAGAATGGGGAATAAAATTCCGTTAGGCTGATGGTAGACTGAAAAGCTACTTTTTATACAATGACTCAAACTGTTACACTACAATTGCCGGAAGCATTGGCACAACAGGCTCAAGAAATTGCTACTTTGACCCATCGACAGCTTGAAGATGTCCTGCTCGAATGGATTAACCACGCAATTACCGAACTACCGATTGAATCTTTACCTGATGAACAAGTATTAGCACTATGTAATCTTCAAATGAACTCTCAAGAACAAAAAACTCTTAGTGATTTATTAGCTCGTAACCGAGAAGGAAAACTTGGTGAAGCTCAGGTAAATCAACTGGATCTTCTTATGCAAGTCTATCGACAGGGTTTAGTTCGCAAGGCTAAAGCTTTGAAAGTTGCTGTTAGTCGTGGTTTAAAACCAGCTCTGAATCAGTAGTCATGGGTAATTATATTCCAGTAGAATTAGAAAAGCGGATTCGTTCTACTGAAGATTAGCGATCGCAGGTAAAGTTCAATCTCTATTTAAAACTTGGGAGAGGAAAACCATGCTCGAATTTGATCGCCTACAAGAAGATATTTTATCTCTGCCAGAAGATGCCCAACAGATGGTTATTGATTTTGTTAGACTTCTGAGACAACGCTATCAAACTAGCAAAACTGCATCTCCTCAACCGCTCAGCTTTGATGATCAACCCTTTGTGGGGATGTGGAGTGATAGAACCGATATGCAAGACAGCACAGCTTGGGTGCGAAAAATGCGACAACAGCAGTGGTAGCGTTAAAATGAGTCATCTTTTGGTTGATACTGATGTTCTGATTGATATCGTTAACGATATTGTTGGAAGGGATACCATTCAATGCACACTATCACTCTCCTATGAGTAAAGCCTCAAGTGACTTCGACTCCCCTTGGAAAGATACCTTGGAATGGTATTTTGAGCCTTTTATCCGTCTGTGCTTCCCTAAGGTTCATTCTGCCATCGATTGGTC